>DAEF01000178.1 GCA_002495225.1 Methanoregulaceae archaeon UBA288
GGACAACATCCTGGTCTCGATCGTGGTCGTGGACGCGCCCTTCGGTGTCGCGCACGATTTCAGGCGGAACCTCGCGGACGGGCTCAGGAGCTTCGAGATCCGGCACGGGTACCTCGAGATCGTCGACATCGTCTCGATCCTCCGTGCCCACGGGATCCACGAGAAGGCGATCTTCTACGGCCTGGAGGAGATCGTGACCGACCGGCTCGTCTGGCGGGTCTTCGCCCTGATCAAGCGGGTCGCTCCGACCTTCGTCCAGTTCTACCGGTTACCGGCCGACGTGATGCACGGCGTCTCGACCCGGATCGAGCTCTGAGCGCCGCCCGCAGCGGGCTACGAGCCGCCGTCCTCGCCGGCCGCGAGGGGGAAATGGCTGCGGGGGGACTGTTCGCACAGGTCCCTGTTCAACTGTGATGCCCGGCACGGGAATCCCCGGACCCTCTGGGCTTCGCGGCGGCAGAAGTCACACTCACGACGGAGCTCGCCCCCCGTTGAGCACGTGGATGCAGGTGTGGAGCTCCCCCGGAACCCCGGGGATTGTACTGACGTGGTCCGTGATGTAACGCGTGAAGCCTGTTTACCCGTCCCTTTCAGCATCGGGGCTGGTGATCCTGCCAGGCCACCCTGGAGTCCCGGGCGCCTTCCGGTCCCGGTGAACGTGCGGCAGAGCTTCACGGCTGCGAACTGAGCGAAAGAATGTCGGCAAACCGGGGCCTCGACACGATCGTTGTCGGAGCCAGTCCCGCTGGTCTCGAGGACATTGTGAAGGGTCAGGATGGACGTTCCATCCGGGCATATCACCCGTCTTCCGAACGGTTTCTGGAGTGGGGCACCCCAATTTCGAGCTGTAGACCCTCGAGATACGGGCCAGGCCTTGCTTGTGAGCGGAGCCGGTCTGTATTCTTTGCGATCATCACAATTTTTGAGAAAAATTCACTGGCAGGATGACCTGATGTCATCGGGTTCACCCACAGGAGACAGAGGACTGTAGTGTCCTCAGTGTATCCTCGTTCGGGAACGATGCGATCAACCGATAGGGCGTTCATCGTACCGGTGTCACCGAACGCCAAACCGGTGTAACAGCATCGGCCTGCCTGTTCATCATATGCAGCCCGCACGTCGTCGTATGTCAGGTCGCAGAAGATCCCTCTCTTTTTCGATCGGAGGACGATCTGCCTGACCATGATTGGTACGGGATCGCGCATGTACGTCTTCCCAGACCGGGCCGAATGACATCTCTTGCACCCGGCATACATGCCCGTTATGATGTGCTTGTTTTTCGTGAAAGCGGAAGCTGGAAGCATCCTCCGGCACACGGGGCACTCCTGTTGAACCACCCCCCTGCCATCATCCCGGATACCTTTTCTTCGAGCCTGACCATATCCTTCGCAGGTCTCTTCGCACGGGATGTTCGTCGGTGTCACCGTTACCACTCCGCAGCCGGAGTGCAGATTCCCTCCCATAGTGCCGGTGTTCCCGAATGCGTGCCGATCTATTCAATCACCACGGTCGTCATCCCCACTCGCCAGCGGAAAGTACCGCCGATAGACCTCGCGCCGTTCTTCAAGGTCGGTATGCAGGTAGATCTCGGTTGTCTTGATCGACGTATGGCCGAGGTTCTCCTGGACGATGCGGAGGTTCCGGCTCCGGCGGTAGAGCTCGCTCGCGTAGCTGTGCCTGATCGTGTGCGGCGTAACGCCCTCGGGTGCGCACCGCTTGAAGAGGAGCTGGACCGTCCGCGTCGAGATCGGCTTCCCCCCATACCCGGTGAAGAGCGGGCCGGACGTACGGTCGCCGATGAACTCGCCAAGTGCGTCCGCAGTCGCGTCGTCGAGGAAGACAACTCGCTCCTTGTTCCCCTTCCCCGTGACCCGGATCATGCCGTCGTCGAGATCAACTTCCTCGACCCGCATGCCGCAGAGCTCGGAGACGCGGACGCCGGTTGCGTAGATGAGCCGGACGATCAGGCGGTCCCGCGAGTCGTCGATCGAGCGGAGGAGCCGCGAGACCTGCCCGTGCTTGAGGCACCGGACGCCGGTCTGGCCGACTTTCGGCCGCTCGATCCGATCGGCCGGGTTCATGTCAACAGCGCCCTGCGTGACAAGAAAGCGAAAGAAGGACGAGTACGAGCAGACAAGCCAGTTCAGGGTCCGCGGTGAGATGTGACCCTCCTCCGAGACAGCGGCGAGATGATCGTAGAGTGCGGCCGTCGTGACGCCGGCCGGCTTCACGGCCTCACCCTGTCCGGCGCGTGCGACGAGACCGGCCGAAAGCGAGCGGAGCGACCGGTGATAATTCGCGATCGTTCCGTCGGAGTAGTGGCGCATGCGCAAAAAGTCGACATACCTGTCGATCCAGCCATCCAGCGTTAGATCCTCCACACATAGTTCTGGGCGTCGAGGCCGGAAGAAGACTTCGCAAAATAATCATTGGCGCTGGTTGCCGTCATGTCGGTGAGCGCCCCGTCGTCTTCACGTCGGTGGAAGGGAAATCTCGAGTTGAGGGGAGGGGCGGGGAGGGGNNATCAGCCCCACCGTCAGGGTGATTCAGGGGTTGCGGACGAAAAGTAACCGGATCCCACGACGTCAGCAGGAGCTTCGAGCCCTGCCATTTGTAGTCGAGGCGGAGCATGCATTCGATGAGAGAGACGTTTTTGTGAACGGGAGCGGTGCCGGAGGGCGCTTCAACCGGTTCGATAACCTTATCCGACCGGCGCCTGAGATCGTACGTGTGATCGAATCGGAGGAGGACTACCGTTTCTATCTCGAGGCAGACCGTGTCGCCCTGAACATCGGCTCCTGGTGGCCGAAGTACTTCTCGCACGACGTCTGGCGGTTCGAGCGCCTCCTCCGGCGGATCGAATACTGGCAGAACTGCCGCCGATCCCCGGTATACCGCCCGCTCTACTATATTCTCTACTGGCGGTTCCGGCGCCTCTCGCTCCGGCTGGGGTACACGATACCGCCGAACGTCTTCGGCCCGGGCCTCTCGATCGCCCACCCGGGGACCCTGATCGTGAACGACGCGGCGCGAATCGGTGAGAACTGCCGGATCCACCCCGGCGTCACGATCGGTACGGCCGCCGGCGAGGAGCACGCGGCGCCGCGGATCGGGAAGAACGCGTTCATCGGCCCGAACGCGGTGATCCTCGGACCGGTCGAGATCGGCGACGACGTCGCCATCGGGGCGAACGCGGTCGTGAACCGGTCGTTTTTCGAGGACGGGATCACGATCGCGGGCGTTCCGGCCCGCAAGGTCTCGGAAAAGGGCTCGTTCGGGCTGTACCAGCGCTCGACCGAAGTCGTTCGGGCGCGAAAAGGGGCCTGAATCAGAGGCCGTGAAGGCCGATTTCGTAAAATACACATTTTACGAAATTCGGTGGGGCGTTGCGGGATTCTGACAGTAGATGGACGATACCGCCCCTCAGTTCCGAAAAGATACGCGGATCGAGTTAGGATTCAATCCCGGGGGAGATAACGGTTCCAGGGGCCGGGAAAGAGGCGGTTTTCAGGCCGATTCGGACCGACGATCCGTGAGGGCCCGGACGATGACGGACCTGAGTGACCGTGCCGCTTCGGCCACATCAGGCTGCGCGAGCACCGCCGAGATGACCGCGCAGCCGTCGGCCCCGGCCCGGATCACGTCGGCCGCGTTTGCGGGGCCGATCCCGCCGATGCCGATCACGGGGATCCGGACCACTTGGCGCACGGCCGTGACGACCTCGAGCCCATGGCCGGCGCCGGCGTCCGCCTTGGAGCCGGTGGCGAAGACAGGGCTCACGGCGACGTAGTCGGCACCGTCCCGCTCGGCCCGGAGGGCCTCTTCGGCGCTGCCGACGGAAGTCCCGATCAGGAACGGGGAGGGCGCGATCCGCCGTGCGGCCGCGACAGGCAGGTCGTCCTGCCCGAGGTGGACGCCGTCGGCTTCGGCCGCGAGGGCGATGTCGAGCCGGTCGTTCACGATGAAGATCGCCCCCGTTTCGGCCGTAGCGGCCCGGATTGCCCGCGCAATCGCCAGGATCTCCCATGGGGGTTTCGCCTTCTCCCGGAGCTGGATTGCGTCCGCACCGCCGGCAACGGCCGCACGAGCGCATTCGAGATGGCTTCGATTCCCCGAGACGACCTCGTCCGTCACCACGTACAGGGCGAACGACGGCGTCATTCGAGCCGGATCCCGGCCCCTGCGCCGAGCGCGGCCGGCTCCAGCCCGGCCAGCGCATCGAAAAGGCCGGGGCGGAACGACCCCGGGCCGTGCGCCTCCTGGGCGGCGCGCTCTCCGGACACGCCGAAAGCCGCCAGCGCAGCCACTGCGGCCGCGAACGGGTCGTCGGCAACGGCGGCGAAGGCACCTGTCAGGGACGCGACCATGCACCCCGTCCCCGAGACGGCGCCCATCATCGGACAGCCGTTCTCCACGAGCGCTACCCGGTTCCCGTCCGAGACGATATCGACCGGTCCGCTCATGGCCACGACGCAGCCGAGACGGGAAGCGAGCCGGCGGCAGACATCGGCCGGGTCGCCGGCGAGACCGGCCGAATCCACGCCGCGCACCCGCGCCTCGTTCCCCGCGATCGTCCCGATCTCGCCGGCATTTCCCTTGAGGACCGCGATCTCGAGCCCGTCGAGGAGTCGGAGCGCCGTGGTCGTACGGAAGTGTGTGGCCCCGGCGCCGACCGGGTCCAGCACGACCGGGATCCCGCGTGCGTTTGCAGCGCGCCCGGCGAGGAGCATCGCCTCGACCTGGCCCGATGAGAGCGTGCCGATGTTGAGGACGAGCGCGTCGGCCAGGCCAACCATCTCCGCGACCTCCTCCGGGGCTTCGGCCATGACCGGCGCGGCCCCGATCGCGAGCGTGACGTTCGCGCAGTCGTTGACGGTCACGTAGTTCGTGATGTGGTGGACGAGCGGACGCATTTCTCGGACCCTGGAGAGCAGGGCGGCGGGGGATTGAGGTTCCACGATGATCACCGGGCCTGAGAGGCCCCGTATACTGTTGAGGGGTTCGGGATTTACCCCTTCGCATCACTCTCGACAGGGACAATCGGGCAAAGAGGACCGCTGAATCCCACACATAAACCATATGTTGCGATATAACTCGACGCCCCGGTGAAGCCCTCGAAGTTGCACGGATATGATACTTCCATAAGGCTGCAAGCTCAACACCTCGGGGATGTGGCTGAGGTATCAGAACGTGCAGACCGGGAACCCGGACATGCTGAACCTCGACCTGATTGAAGAGATCGGGATCACCGAGGACAGCGAACTCATTGATCATTACGCGATTGCGGCCTACACCCAGGGATCGGACGACCCCCTGATCCTCTTCCGGTCGCCGTCGTACGCCGAGGTGGCCGAACGGTTCGACCAGGTCGCCGGGTTCGTCGGGGCGCGCCCCCTCTGACGGGGACGCCCGGGGACCTCCCCGGCGGGGCCGACTCCCCGACCAGGTGGGAAAGCGCCGTCACAGGGTGGCGGCGGGCGAACTCCCCTCGCGACACCACTTCACTTTTCCACTGTTCTTACCTGCCCTGGATGGCGGGAAAGGGGGACGAACACCTGCCCGGCGCTCGATGAATCCCTGGCACCGAACGGAGTGGAGGCGCAGGAGAGCGAGGACGCCTGTGGATGCCTGCCGAAGAGTCGATCGGTCGGAGGGACCCGGTTTCGCTTGACCGGCAGATGGTGTCTCGTTGAGATCGAGCGCGATTCAGGGAAGCGTCCAGGCAACCTCCCGGGCGTACCCCGGGCCACCGTTTGCACGTGTCCTGCACCGGTTCCAGGCCCGACGAGCGATGCCGCCGTATCGGCCGACCCGCCGTGACGAGAACGGACCGTGGGATGCTGGAATGCGAGCTCCCGTGTCGACCCGAAGCGGGCACCCAGCAAACGCCAGAATGTTATCGAAATCCGATGGATCGGCCCTGACATCCCTGGCAACCGGACACTCAGGTGGCCGGGATCTTTGTTCGGATTTCAGATTGGATGACCCGGATTTCGAGGTCGTTATCAACGGGCTTCACCAGGCCCGCAGTAACGTGACTGTCGATGATCGCGCGTGTGTGGTGTCCCCACCCGCTCTTCTCACTCCGGAGGCCTGCCCGGGTATCGCTGCGGGCGTGTTCGGACATTGCCACCCCGGGACGCACACGTCTGTCTCCCGTGCGTCCCGGGCCCGGGTCTCCTCGCCGCTGTCCGCCATCCGTCGCGGGCGGTTGATACGGTTTTTTCGTGCCAGGGGG
>DAEF01000213.1 GCA_002495225.1 Methanoregulaceae archaeon UBA288
GGTACATCTTCCAGAAGTTCAACCTGATCCCGCTGCTGACCGCCTACGAGAACGTCGAGTACCCGTACCTGATGAAGCATCGTCAGAAGGACACGACAGGAAGGATCAGCCGCCTTCTTGAAAAGTTCGGAATCGACGCGGCCCTGGCCGCCCACCGTCCGCCCGAGCTCTCGGGCGGGCAGCAGCAGCGCATCGCGATCGCCCGGGCACTCGTGAACGACCCGCCGGTCCTGATCTGCGACGAGCCGACGGGCAACCTTGACTCGGTCACGGGCACCCAGATCATGGAGACGCTCGTCGAGCTGAACAGGCGCGGGCGGACCATCGTGATGGTGACTCACGATGCCACGGTGGCCACGTACGCGGACCGCACGATCACCATCCGGGACGGGAGGGCCTCATGAAGAGCGGAGGCCTGATCTTCCAGCTGGCAGCGCGCAGCATACGTCTCAACTTCCTGCGCTCCTTCCTCGCCGCGCTCGGCATCGTAATCGGCGTCGTATCGATCGCCGCGATGGGGATGATGGGCGCGAACATGACCCTGATGGTCAAGGACCAGATGTCCGAGATGGGCAACGTCCTGACCGTAACCCCTGATGCCGGCATCAGCAGCAGCTTCGGCGGGGGCGGAATGGGCGGCGCACCCCCCGGGGGTGGCGGCGGCGATTCCAGCAGCTCGGACGATGATAATTACATCAGTGCCTCGATGTTCAAGGAGATCTCGAACGCCGTCGGGAAGAACGGCACCGTCTACGCCCTTTACACCACGAGCGACTCGTTCACGTCGGGCTCGAAGGAGGGGCGGAGCACGATCTACGGTCTCGACCCCGACGTGATCCCCGACCTCATGAACCTGACCGACGGGGCCTATCCCAAGGGCGATTCCGGCGCCCTCGTCGGCGCGTCCCTGGCCGAACGGTTCAACCTGACCCCTGGCAGCAAGCTCAAGATCGGCGATGACGAGGGCTACCTCACCACGCGCGTGACCGGAATCATCGAGGAGCGGGGCATGTCGTCCGACCTCTCCACGGACATGGCCGTCATCCTCCCCGACGGGGAGTATTCGACCTTCTACGGGGACGAGGGGCACTACGACCAGGTCAACGTCGTCCTCGAGGATATCGACGACGCCGATGCGACCTCGACGACGATCACGGACAAGTTGAACGCGAAAAAAACTCAGGTGCGCGTCAGCGACGCGAGTCGGATGCTTGAGTCGATCACCTCGACGGTCAGCACCATGACCACCTTCGTCATGGCGATCGCGGGTATCTCGCTGCTCGTTGCGGCAGTCTCGATCTTCAACGTGATGATGATGTCCGTGACCGAGCGGATCCGCGAGATCGGGATCATGCGCTCCCTCGGCACCCAGAAGGGCGAGATCCTGAAGATGTTCGTGTACGAGGCGACCGTCCTCGGGATAGTGGGGTCGGCAGTGGGTGCGATCTTCAGCTTCGCCATCGGCTACCTGGTCGTGGTGAGCCTGCTCGGCTCGGCCGACCACTTCTTCGAGATGGGGAGCCTGGTCTACCTGCCGGCGGCCATGCTCGTGGGTACGGTGGTCTGTATCATTTCGGGCCTCTACCCGGCCTGGCGGGCTTCGAACCTCGACCCGATCGAGGCCCTCCGGGCCGAATAAACCCTCCCTTTTCCGGCTCAAAGCACGGCACACCCGCCCGGAGATGGTTCCGACCGCCCGCGCAAACCTTATACCTCCATGGTGGCAATGATCGAGAATCCTGCCATGGCGCCGTGCAGACCATTCCACCATTCACTCCCCCGACCCTGGTGCGAGACGCACGCTGCGGACGAGGATTGACCGTGAGCGACGCAACGAGGTTGGGAGGAGAGGGCGGCATCCTCGCCGCACTCGTCTCGCAGACGGACGCCCAGCTCGCCTACCTCGACTTGTCGTTCGTCTTCGTCGAGGTCAATGAGGCGTACGAGCGCGGTTGCGGCCTCTCCCGCGAAACCCTGATCGGGCGGAACCACTTCGACCTGTTCCCGAACGACGAGAACCGGCATATCTTCGAGAAGGTGGCGGCGACGGGCCGGGAATGGCGGGCCGTGAGCCGCCCCTTCGAATACGCCGAGCAGCCGGAGCGCGGCGTCACGTACCGGGACTGGCGCCTCTCGCCCGTCAGGGGCGCCGGCGGCGAGGTCACGGGGCTCGTGCTCTCGCTCGTGGACGTGACCCGGCGGACCCGCTCCGAGCAGCTGCTCCGCGCCATCGGCGCGGTCTTCTTCGCGGCGGCCGAGGCCCGGAGCCTCGCCGATCTGATGGAGTCCGCGGTCGACGAGGTTCGCCGGCTCACCGGCGTCGAGGCAGTCGGGATCCGGCTGCTCGAGCCGGACGGCCGGATCCCCTACTCGGCCTACGTCGGGTTCTCGCGCGAGTTCTACGAGCTCGAGAGCCCGCTCTCGGTGCACGACGACCGGTGCATGTGTATCAACGTCGTGCGGGGCGAGACGGACCCATCCCTTCCGTTCTACACGCCGGCCGGCTCGTTCATCATGAACGCGACCACGCGGTTCCTGGCCACGGTCTCCGAGGAGGAGAAGGGGGTCACACGGAACGAGTGCAACCGCGCCGGGTACGAATCGGTCGCACTCGTCCCTATCCTCGACCACGGCCGGATCATCGGTCTCGTGCACCTGGCCGATCGGCGGGAGTGGCGCGTACCACCGCCCCTCGTCGAGATGATCGAACAGCTCGGGGTCGTCCTCGGCGAGGCCATCCGACGCACGCAGGCCGAGGCGGCGCTCATGGAGCACCGGGAGAAGCTCGCGGCCCTCTTCGACCTTTTGCCGGTCGGCCTCTCGATCCTCGACCGCGACCGCCGGGTGATCCTCTCGAACCCGGCGCTCTCGCGGACCCTCCGGCTCTCGCCCGAGGCGATCCGCGTGGGCGGATACGAGCACCGTCGCTACATCCACCCGGACGGCTCGTCATTCGAGGCGAAGGAGATGCCAAGCGCCCGCGCCATGGCCGAACAGCGCCAGATCGACGATATCGAAATTGGGATCGAGCTCGAGGACGGCGAGCAGTGCTGGACGAGCGTCAGCGCTGTCCCGCTCCCGTTCGACGACTGGCGGTGCGGCGTCGTCACGACCGACATCACCGGGCGGAAGCGGACGGAGTCCGCGCTCGCGCAGCAGGCAGAGGAGCTCGCCCGGTCGAACCGGGAACTCGAGCGGTTCGCGACCGTCGCGAGCCACGACCTGCAGGAGCCGATTCGCTCCATCGTCAGCTTCAGCCAGCTCCTCGACCGGCGGTACCGCGGCCGGCTCGACCAGGACGCGGACGAGTACCTGGCCTTCATCGTCGAGGGCGGCCTCCGGATGCAGGCCCTGATCCGCGACCTGCTCGCCTTCTCCCGGATCGGCACCCGCGGCAGCCCCCTCAAGCCGACGGACGCGGCGGG
>DAEF01000067.1 GCA_002495225.1 Methanoregulaceae archaeon UBA288
CGAGGCGAGTCTGCCACCCGGGGTCCTGAACATTGTCACGGGCACGGGCGAGGAGGCAGGGGAGGCGCTCGTGCGCGAACCCCGCGTACGCAAGATCTCGTTCACCGGCGCTCTCGCGACGGGCAGGCGGATCTACAGCCTTGCAGCCGGCGACATCAAGCGCGTAACCCTTGAGCTCGGGGGTTCGGACGCGATGATCGTCTGCGCCGACGCGGACCTCGGTCGCGCGGTCGCCGGGGCAGTGACGAATCGCTACTACAACTGCGGCCAGGTCTGCACTGCAGTCAAGCGCCTCTTCGTCCACGAGGCGATCGCGCCCGAGTTCCTCTCGCGGCTCGGGGCTGCAGTCGGAGCGCTTCGAGTCGGCTCCGGCACCGTTCCAGGGGTGAAGATGGGACCGCTGAGCAGCGCCACCGGGCGCGATCAGATCGCCGGACTCGTGGACGAGACGATCCGACGCGAGGAAGGACATGTCCTCGTCGGTGGCTCGGCACCCGAGGGGGAGGCCTTCGCCGATGGACACTTCTTCGCTCCGACGGTGGTCACGGACGTCGCGCCCGGCTCTCGCCTCCTTCGCGAGGAGGTCTTCGGCCCCGTGCTCCCGGTCGTGACCTTCAGCTCCCTGGACGAGGCGATCGCCCTTGCAAACGATACCCCCTACGGCCTTGGAGCCTCGGTCTGGACGTGCAATCCGGTCGCCGCCCGGGAGGCTGCCACCCGGCTCGAGACCGGGATCGTATGGGTCAACCTCCACCTGAAGGTGCCGCCCGAGGTCCCGTTCGGCGGAATCAAGCAGAGTGGCCTCGGGCGGGAGAACGGGCTTCAGGCTCTCGATGCCTGGAGCGAGGAGAAGACGGTGCTGATCCGGTCCTAATACCACACATCTCACTTTACTGGAAACTGGGAAATACACCTTTCTGATAAAGCGAGGGCAATTGTCTTTCCCACTTTGGCCAGAGCGGAGGATCGGGGGCACGTCTCAGCGACATCTCCTTCATCACCGACATCCGGACGCGATCGAGACGTTCATAAGCTCGGAGATCGCGCGAACTCACCATTTTTTCCACGGCAACCCGATTCATACGTGACAAGACAGGATCATATTCGGGACGAACGACCGGGACCTCCCACATAGGAAGAGGATCAGGAAAGCATCGGTTCAGGGAGGGGACGAAGGAGGAGCCTGACCGACCGCTCCTTTTCAGCAATCGAGACGTGCTCGATCTTGCAGGGTCGACCAAGGCCAGCCACAGTCATGCACGCGAAGAGGCTGCACGTCGGGCATCCGATCATCGTGCAACATTTGGGTGAGGTCGCCCTGATGGCTTTGCATCCGTCAAAGAGTCTATATCCTGACAGTTTCACCACAATGAGTTCTCCTTCAGAAACGACCTCAACCTTCTCCGCCAGTCCGAGCGCGTACTCCCCGACCTCATGGATTGCAGTGCAGATACCCTCCACATCATCAGGCACAATAAGGCCGTACTCGCTCACAAGGCGGTCGTAGAGGCTTCGGCCTGTCGGAAGTAGTTGCACACCTCCCCCATACCTTTCGCTGATGAACGAATAGTCGTCGGGAGGCAGCTCTGTCGGTGGAAGATCTCCAACCGGTACAATCTGAACGATCTGGCCATCGCGTTGGAGCAGATGGGCGTCACCCTGCAGACCGAGGTCAGCGCATAGCCGGGCAAGGTCAATTACCGGGTCAACAGCTACGGACCCAACGATCTCAGGGAGACCGGACTCGTCGAGGTACAGGGTCAAGACGAAGACTCCGCCAAGAAAACTTCCAACACCGACCAGGACGAGAGTTGCGCTCGTTATACCTCCCCTCCAGGAGAACGCTGCCACGAGAAGAAGAAGAGCGGCGGCACCGATCAGCACAGCCCCGCTGATAGCACCTCTGCTGAACTTCTTCATGCTGCGCTCCCCGCCGACAACCGATGACGCATCCAGGCCTCAAATCCCGTCAATCCGATAGTCATGCCTGCAGACACCAGAAGGAGGACGAGGAGAAGGAAGAGTGTGCGGGGGAAGACAAGGACTACTGCGGCGGCCATGAGGGTCGCTGCTCCACCCACGGTGAGTGACATCCAGTCATCGCCGCACAGCATTCCCGCAATGACCGGTTGGAAGAGCACCCCGAGCGGAAGGGATGCAGTACCGAGCGCGACGGCGAAGGTCTCGCCAAGGCAGAGGAGGAGGAACTGGCCACCATATCCTGTCAGGGCCGTGGCGGCGACTCCGGCTCCAAGAAGGACCACCAGTACGTCGACACCGGGTTCTTTTTCCGGTACAAGCAGGGCCCCCACGGCAACCACAACTAGGGCAGAAAGGAAGACAACACTCCGCCGCTCCATCAGATCGCCTCCACACGGGGATACGGGCTGAGCCAAGCCATGGAACCCTGTTCAGACCGTGGTAACCGGATCACAAGGCGTCGTCTCCGACGACGTGCCGCAGCGGCAATCAGGTTCAGGTGGCTCGTGTCGGCAGACGATGCCGTGTAGACAACTACCTCCCTCTGCTCCGTTGCTACCAGAACCTGGTCAGCCTCTCTCTCAAAGACTGGTCTCACCCCGGCCCCGAGCACCGTCCGGAGGGCGATGGCGAGCCGTTGTGACGGAAGGAACAGCTCCCGCTCGGCAGATCGAAGTTTCTCCATGAGGACGACCGGGTCCTTGACCCGAAACATGGGATGGAGCGACTCGGGCGGCTGAAGACCGAGGAGCCGGAGCAGCCCCACGAGGTTGCGCTCATGCTGATAGAAAGCGATCACCTCGCCGCCAGCGATCACGAGGAGAGTGCACTGGCCGTACTCCCGGATCTGTCGCTTTATCTCCGCGCTGGCGGCCGAGAGGATAGCCGCAGCTCCGCAGGTCTCGGGGGCAGGCAGGTCGACGACCACGAGGGGAGCATTGCCGGTCTCGGAATTCAGCTCCCGGACAAACGGCCTGCCATGCTTGGCCGAAAGTTTCCAATCCACCCTGGCGGGATTGTCTCCCTGACGGAACGGGCGGAACCCACGGATACCCTCCCCCTGCGGCGATCCTGCCCGAGCGAGTTCCGTCGCCCCGGCGCCGGCTCCCAGCCCGGGTTTCGACATCCCTTTCTCAACGGGGAGGACGAACACCCTCTCCCCTATGTCTCGGGGACCTGCATGGAGTATTGTCACGGTGAAGAACCCGTCCGCCGTTTCAAGCTGAAGCCCTCGGAAGGGGGCCTCTCCCGGGGTCATGAAACGAACCTGATATTTACCCAAGCCGTTGGAGAGGGCGGCTTCGCCGGGATCGTAAACCGCTGATTGAGGAGGGAGATCCGTAAGCCGGACCTGAAGTCCACGGACGGTCGATGTCGTCGCCCTGATTTTGACCTCTACGGAAGTCCCTAGATAGACAGGCCGGTTCTCGACCACACGCTCGACCTGGAGATTGTCCGCAACCCGGGCCGTACGAAACAAAAAAACGATACCCCGTCCGAAGAGGAGGCCAGCGAGCCCCATCATCCCGACAACTGCGGCAAGGCTGTCAAGATACAGCCCGATCACGCCGAGCACGACCGCAACGGTCGCACATCCCACGGCCAATGGAGTCGCCTGCACTGGGTTATGCCACCTCGACGGTCTCGAGGATTTCACTCAATACCCGATCGACGGAGACCCAATCGATCGCCGACTCCCGATCCAGGATCAATCTATGGCCCATGACATAGGTGGCCATTCGCTGCACATCGTCAGGGATTACATAGGTCCGACCTTCGATCGCTGCCGAGGCCCGCGCCCCCATAAGAAGTGCGAGGGAGCCGCGGCTGCTGCACCCCATGCGGACATCTCTGTGCTCTCGGCTTGCGATCACAATATCGCGGATATAATGGAGGATCGTGTCGCTTACAAAGACCTCGTTGACGTATTGGTTCAGAACCCGGATCCGCCCAATAGAGAGAACGGGAGCCATCTTCTGCCAATACTCGTTCCACACGAGATTCCCGTCGCGATAGCGGCGCAACAGCTCAACCTCGTTCTCGCGATCGAGGTGGTGAAGGGTTGCGCTGAAAGTGAACCGGTCACGTTGCGCCTCGATCAGAGGGAAGGTACCCTCAAGCTCCTGAGTGTTCTGGGTCGCAATCACGAAAAAAGGAGATTCAAGGGGATAGTTGACTCCATCGATGGTGGCATGAGATTCGGCCATCGCCTCGATAAAGGCGGACTGGGTCTTGGAGGTCAGCCGGTTGAT
>DAEF01000246.1 GCA_002495225.1 Methanoregulaceae archaeon UBA288
CTACATCTGCTACGACAACGAGGCCTACGGCAACACGGGTATGCAGCGATCGGGATCGACCCCCATGGGCGCGATCACGACCACGACGCCCGGGGGGAAGACCGACGCGAAGAAGGACCTCGGCCGGATCGTGGCCGCGCACGACCTCCCGTACATGGCGACGGCCTGCGCCTCGTATCCCCAGGACCTCTACGCGAAAGTGTCAAAGGCCCTCTCGATCCCCGGTCCGAAGTTCATCCACCTCCTCGCCCCATGCCCGCCGGGCTGGCGATACTCGGCCGAGCGGTCGGTCGAGATCGGCAAGCTCGCGGTGAAGACGGGGCTCTGGGTGCTGTACGAGCGCGAGCACGGCCAGCTCCGGATCAACCCTGTCTCGAAGGCCGCGATGAAGCGCCCGGCCTCGATCGACGACTACCTGGGGGCGCAGGGGCGCTTCAAGGGGATGTCGGGCGAGGCGAAGGCCGCGCTCGCGGCCGCCATGGAGCGTAACCACCGTCGGCTCCTCGCCGAGGAGGCGGGCCAATGCTGACGATCGCGACGGGCAACAGGGCAGTCGCTGAGGCCGCGAAGGCGGCGAGGCCCGGCGTGATCGCCGCGTACCCGATCACGCCGCAAACGGAGATCGTCGAGCAGCTCGCGAGCTACGTGGCCGACGGATCGCTCGACGCGGACTACATCCCGGTCGAGTCCGAGCACTCGGCCATGGCCGCCTGCATCGGGGCCTCCGCCGCGGGCGCGCGGACCTTCACGGCGACCTCGTCTCACGGTTTGCTGTACATGCAGGAGATGCTCCACTGGGCGGCCGGGGCCCGGACGCCGGTGGTGATGGCCAACGTGAACCGCGCCCTCGGCCCCGGCTGGAACATCTGGGCCGAGCACACGGACGCCTTCTCCCAGCGGGACACGGGCTGGCTCCAGGTCTTCGTCGGGAGCGTGCAGGAGGCCTACGACGCGACCCTCATGGCTTTCCGGATCGCCGAGGACGAGCGCGTGCTCCTGCCGGTGATGGTGAACCAGGACGGGTTCCTCCTCTCGCACATCACGCAGTCGCTCGAGTCGGTCGAGGTCGGCGACTTCATCCCGCCGTTCTCGCTCCCGCACGCGATCGACACCGCCCGGCCCCGTGGGTACGGGACCCTGACCGGCCCGGAGCACTACTACCGGTTCCGGTGGGACATGGAGCGTTCCATGCGGGCGTCGAAGGAGGTGATCCGCGAGACCGAGGCAGAGTTCGCGCGCCGCTTCGGCCGGGCGTACGGTCCGATCGAGGAGTACCGCTGCGAAGACGCGGACGTGATCGTGATCGCTCTCGGCACCCTCGGCAAGGAGGCCGAGGTCGCGGTCGACGTCCTCCGCGGGGAGGGGGTGAAGGCCGGGTCCATGCGCCTGCGCTGGTTCCGGCCGTTCCCGGCCCTCGATCTTTCCGGCCGCGACGTCGTGGTGATCGACCGCGACTACTCGTTCGGCTTCGGCGGCGTGGTCGCGCAGTCGGTGCGGGCGACCACGCGGGCCGAGCCGTACTCGGTGATCGCCGGCCTCGGCGGCCAGGAGGTCACCTACGACGACATCGCGCAGTTCGTCCGCCAGCGTGAGGCGGGCGCCGAGTTCTGGTTCGGGGTGAGCGACTGATGTTCGAGATCCGCATCCATTCGCGCGGCGGCCAGGGGGGCGTGACGGCGGCGAAATTGATCGCCCAGGCCGCGTTCCGCGACGGCAAGCACGCGACCGCCTTCCCGTTCTACGGGGCCGAGCGGCGCGGGGCGCCCGTGGTCTCGTTCGTCCGGATCAGCGACGCGCCCATCAAGGTCTACTCGCAGGTCCGGGAGCCGGACATGGTGATCGTGCTCGACGCCTCGGTCATGGACTCGATCGACGTTCTGGCCGGGCTCAAGGAGGGAGGAGATGTCCTGATCAACGCGCCCGAGCCGCCCGTCCTCGGAAGCCACCCGGTGCACGCGGTCGACCTGACCGGGATCGCGCTCGCCCAGAAGCTCGTGGTCGCAGGCTCACCGATCCTGAACACGCCCGTCCTCGGCGCGCTCGCGAAGCTCGGGCTCGTCTCGATGGAGTCGGCCATCGCCGCCATCGCCGAGACGTTCTCCGACCCGCGGAACGTCGAGGTTGCGAAGGCCGCGTACGCGGAGGTGCAGGCATGATCGATCTATCGAAGGAAAGGCTCGCGATGTCCGTGCCCGGCGAGGGCGCGGCCGGAAAGACGGGGTCCTGGCGGGTCTTCCGGCCCGTCGTGGACCGCGAGAAGTGCAACGCCTGCGGGCTCTGCGCGCTCTACTGCCCCGAGGGCGTGATCGACGCCGACCTGAACGTCGACCTCGAGTACTGCAAGGGCTGCGGGATCTGCGCGAACGAGTGCCCGAAGAAGGCCATCACGATGGTCCGCGAAGTGCGGTAACCCGCCGCTATTTTTTTCGTTCCCGTTCAGTGCGGGGAGGCCGTTCACATGTGGTCGCGGTAGTCGCCGGCGGGGACCACGCGCCGGATCCCACCCCTCCAGCCGTTCTCGCGCTGGTCTCCCTCGTACCGCGGGACGACGTGGACGTGGCAGTGCATTACGGCCTGGCCCGCGGGCTTCCCGATGTTGACGCCGATGTTGTAGCCGCCGGGGTAATACCGTTCGCCGATCCATTCCCGGGCCAGGTCCACGATCTCGAAGAACGTGTCCCGCTCCCCTGGCGCGAGGTCGAAGAAGCTCGCGACGTGCCGGAACGGGATCAGGAGGGTGTGCCCGTCGGCAACGGGGTACCGGTCGGCGCGGGCGTACCAGGCACCGTTCTCGAAGAGCACGTCGGCCAGGTCGGGGTTGCAGAAGATGCAGGGCTCGTCCGTCACGGGGATCGACTCCCTCTCGGGGGGCCCACGAGAAAAATATATGGCAGCGAAGGCGGACGGGCGACCGGTGCCGCCCGGTCATGAACAGGTCTATGGGATCGCCGTTCAAAGAGATCGGGTCAGGAATAGTATGGAGTTCCGGTACGCTTCCCGCATGGAGCAGACCCACCGATCGTTCATCCGCGAGATCCTGAAGGTCACCGAGCAGCCGGGGGTGATCTCGTTTGCCGGCGGTCTGCCGAACCCGGACTGCTTCGACCCGGCAGGGATCCGGGACGCGGCCGTCGCCGTCCTGGACGAGCAGGGGGCGTCCGCGCTTCAGTACGCGACGACCGAGGGGTTCCTGCCGCTCCGCTCCTGGATCGCGGACCGCTACCGGCGCCGGCTCGGGCTCGAGGTCTCCCCGACGAGATTTTGATCACGAACGGCTCGCAGCAGTGCCTGGACCTGATCGGCAAGGTCCTGCTCGGCAGGGGCGATCCCTGCGCGATCGAGCGCCCCGGGTACCTCGGCGCCATCCAGGCCTTCAGCCTCTTCGAGCCAGCCTTCGTGCCCGTCCCGCTCGACGCCGGGGGGCCCGAGCCGGGCGCGCTCGGCGATGCCGCCCGCGCCGGAGCCCGGCTCTTCTACGGCGTGCCGAACTCGCAGAACCCGTCGGGGACGACCTGGTCCTCCGAACGGCGCCGGGAGGTGGCCGCCGCGCTCGAGGGGACCGG
This sequence comes from Methanoregulaceae archaeon UBA288, assembly GCA_002495225.1. GTDB lineage: Archaea > Halobacteriota > Methanomicrobia > Methanomicrobiales > Methanospirillaceae > UBA288. The sequence continues at coordinate 3,564 of DAEF01000246.1, forward strand.
GACGATCATGGTCGACGACGACGCGTACGGCGAGCTCCGCTTCGACGGCCCGGCCCGTGTGCCCCTCCGTGCGCTCGCACCCGAGAGGACGGTGATGACGGGCTCGTTCTCGAAGATCCTGGCGCCGGGCATCCGGCTCGGGTGGTGCGTGGCGCCGCCCGCGATCATGCCCCACCTGGTCACGGCGAAACAGGCCTCGGACCTGCACTCGAACACCTTCGCCCAGCAGGTCGCGGCACGGTACCTCGCGTCGATCCCGGTCGACGACCACATCGCCCGGATCACCGGGGTGTACCGCCGCCACCGGGACCTGATGCTGGCACTGGCCGCGGACCTCTTCCCGGAGGAGGTCTCGTGGACACGCCCCGACGGCGGGATGTTCGTCTGGCTGACCCTGCCTGCCGGCTGCTCCTCGCTGGCCCTCTTCGAGACCGCGCTGAAGAGCAACGTCGCCATCCTGCCCGGGCTCCCGTTCTACACCGACGGCGGCGGGGACCGGACCGTGCGGCTGAACTTCTCGAACGCGGACGAGGCGTCGCTCGAGGAGGGGATGCACCGGCTCGCCCGGGCCCTTGCCGGGCAGCTCCGGTCGGCCCCCTGACGGGCGGCAGAGCAGGTGTCGCTCCCCGCGGCGACCGTCCGTGACCAACCATGATATAGGAGGAGCGCCCATCACGGCCCGTATGGTACGAAGCGCGGCATACCAGGTCCGTAGGCCCCCGGCCGGGGCCCGGCGGTCCCCCGACGAGGCGCGGGAGCTGCTCGGAAAGGCGAGGTCGAGCCTCGCCCTCGCACGGTCGACCGGGCGGGGCGTCATGGTCGAGGACCTCTGTACGCTCGCCCGCCAGGCGGTCGAACGGGCCGTGCAGGCCGTCATGGTCGCCGAGGGGGTGCCTGTGCAGGCCGACGGGTCGATCGCCTCCATGCTTGCCGCGCTCGGGGCCTCAGGGGTGGATGTCCCCGACCGGCTCGGGCGGGCCGCGAACCTCTTCCCCGGCGAGACGCCGTACGAGCCGGTGCGCATCGAGAAGTACTACGAGGCCGTGCTCGTGGCGACCGAGGCCCTCAGGTTCGCCGAGGCACGGGTCCGCGGCTGAAGATCCCCGGCCTCATCTCCTTTCCGCCGGCACCCGTTCTTCAGGGATGCACCCGGCCTGTCGTGACCCCTTTTCGAGCGGATCGGGGCTACAGCCGGTGTCCCCGTGGTGGAAGGAGAAAAAAAGGAGTCTGGTCTCAGAGCCTGAGGCCCCTGCCGAGCGGGTATGACTTCGACCAGGCGGCGAAGCCCCCGTTCGTGACCGACGGCTCGGGCCGGGCCTCGGAGACGATGGGGCCGGCGGAGGTGCCGGGGACCGGAACCGTCCCGAAGCAGGACATGAAGCCCGAGGGGGCCAGGGGCAGGCGGTCGATCCCGATGCCGCCCGGCAGCACGTACATCTCGTTCACGAACCCATCGCGATCCCAGTCGCGCGACAGGTCCGAGAACCCGGTCCTTTCAGGGGTGCCCCAGTAGTTGCCGCCGATGTAGGGGCCGCCCACGACGTTCGGTCCCGTCGTGGCCAGGAGGCTCCAGGTGCCGGTGAAGGCGCCCGTCGGGAACCGGATGTTCGCCTTGTTGTTGAAGTAGTTGTCCACGACCGTGAGGTTGTGGGCCGTCGTCAGGTTCAGGCCGTAGTACCGGCTCGAACAGATGCGGTTGGTCCGTATCGTGGAGTTGCGCGCGTCCTCGATCTCGATGCCCTCGTCGTTCTGGACGAGGCAGTTGTTGAGCAGGGACACCTCGTCGCAGCCGTGCGAGAGGTGGATGCCGGACCCGCGGTAGTTCTCGGTCACGATGTTGTTGGTTACGAGTGTCCGGTTCGTCGCGGTCAGGTTGATACCATCGTCGTCCTGGTGGATCACGCTGCACTCGATCACGTTGTCGCTGCCGCCCACGACCATGACCCCGTCGTAGGGGTTCGACGAGGCGCTGACGCGGTTGATGCGGCCGTTGGTGACGTCGTAGAAGCTGATGCCGTACGCGAAGTCGGTCACGGTCACGTTCTGGATGGTGATGTTGTCGAGCGGGCCGTCACCGCGCACGCGGATGCCGTGCGTGTTGAACCCGTCCACGCCGTCGATGGTGTGTCCCATGCCGTCGAGGGTCACGTTCGATACGCGGATCTCGATCCAGACGCTGAGGTTCGTATCGACGACGCCCTGGCCGATGACGTAGACGCCGGGCTCGGTGATCTCGGTCGGGCCGGAGATCGTCGTCACGGGCCCCGTCGGCAGGGGATAGAGCGGGCAGATGCCCGGGTTGACCGTGTGCGTCGGCGTCGGCGTCACGGTCGGCGGGATGACGGTCGGGGTGATCGTCGGCACGGTCGTCGGGGTCGGCGTAGAGGTGCGGCCCTCGGTGATCGTCGGCGTCGGCGTG
>DAEF01000023.1 GCA_002495225.1 Methanoregulaceae archaeon UBA288
CCTGGTCATGAACCCCTCCTACATGCTAGGAGTTAGGGGTTGAAATGACACTATACCCCTATTTTTATAGACCCCCCCAGTCTCACCTATCCGTTCCCGCCCGCCGGGGCACCGGCCGAGCTCGAGCGCATGGAGTGGGTCTGAGTTGTCTGTGGATCGATATACTGAGAGACGGGGGATGCCGCTGCCGGCCGCCCTCCTCGCGGCGCTGCTGCTGGTGGCGCTCGGAATCGGGACCGTGTCCGCCCTGGGCGGGGAGACCGGGCCGGGGCTCGCCCCGGAGATCGGGATCGAGACGCTGACGAACGGCCAGGCCGCCGACTCGCCGCCGGGCCCGTTCGTCGCCGTCGGCAGCCCCGTGACCTGGACGTACGTCGTCACGAACCCCGGCACCGTCGCCCTGACGAACGTCGCCGTCACCGATGACCAGGGCGTCGCGGTCACGGCCCCGAAGACCACGCTCCAGCCCGGCGAGTCCATGATCGCCACGGCCCATGGCACGGCCCAGGATGGCCAGTACGCGAACATCGGGACGGTCACGGCGGAGCTGCCGGACGGCACCCCCGTCACGGACAGCGACCCGAGCCACTACTTCGGCGGCACCGTCGTGCCGCCCGTCGCGAACTTCACGGCGAACGCGACCGACGGCCTCGCCCCGCTCGCCGTGCAGTTCGCGGACACCTCTGACGGGTCGCCGACGGGCTGGGCCTGGGAGTTCGGGGACGGCGAAACGTCGACCGAACAGCACCCGGTCCACGTCTACACGGTCCCCGGGAACTACACGGTGAACCTGACCGTCACGGGCCCCGGCGGGTCCGACAGCGAGACGAAGGCCGTGTACGTCGTGGAAATCCGGCCGGCGATCAACCTCACGATCGAAGTCTCCGCGGACAACGGCACGACGTGGCAGGACGCCGACACCGCTCCCGGGCCGTACCTCGTCTCGACCGGCCCGGCCCCGCAGTTCAGGTACGTCGTCACGAACGCCGGCAACGTGCTCCTGACCGACTGCGCGATCGACGGCGTGGCGGCGATCGGCCCGCTTGAGCCGGGGATGTCGTTCACGGCCCAGAGGAACGGGACCTGGGCCGCTGGCCAGCAGTCCGTCGAGGCGACGGCGACCGGGTACCACGGGCTCCGGGCCTTCATGGACCCGGACACGGCGTACTACTTCGGCCTCGCGCCGCCCGTCGCCAGCTTCACGGCGAACGCGACCAACGGCCTCGCCCCGCTCGCGGTCGAGTTCACCGACACCTCGACCGGCGACGGCATCACGGCGTGGTCATGGGAGTTCGGGGATGGCGAAACGTCGACCGGGCAGCACTCGGTCCATGTGTACACGCTCCCCGGCACCTACACGGTGAACCTGAACGTCACGAGCCCCGGTGGGTCCGACACGGAGACGAAGGCCGGCTACGTCACGGTCCTGCAGGACACCCCCCCGGTCGGCGGGAGCACGGCCTACTTCCTGGTCTCGACCGCTCCCGCGGGCGCGGAGGTCTACCGACGATCGAGGTCCTCGATCGCGACCTGAACCCCACCGCTCCCGCGGGCGCGGAGGTCTACCTCGAGGCCCGCGACGGGACGCGGTTCCTGAAGGGCGACACCGCCGCCGGCCCGCTGAACGTGACCCTCTACCTCACGGCCGTCCCTGTGCGGCGGGTCGTCGCGGTCCTCCCGGGCTACCTCGAGGCCGCCTGGGAGATCGCGTCCTACCCGGCGGCGGGCGAGACCGTCCCGGTCGACCTGGTCCTCGAGCCGATCGCGCCTCTCGCCCCGGTCGCGGACTTCGCGGCGAACGCGACAGACGGCGTCGCCCCGCTCGCCGTCGAGTTCAACGACACCTCGACCGGCGACGGCATCACGGCGTGGTCCTGGGACTTCGGGGACGGCGAAACGTCGACCGAGCAGCACCCGGTCCACGTCTACGCCGCACCCGGCGCCTACGATGTGAACCTGACCGTCACGAGCGTCGGACGGTCCGACAGCGAGGTGAAGGCCGGCTTCATCACGGTCCGGCCCCTCGCCGGCCCGAGCGAGGCCTACTTCCTGGTCTCGACCGAGCCCGCGGGCGCGGCGATCTACCTCGAGGGCCTCGGCGGGACGCGGTACCTGCAGGGCACCACCGCTGCCGGGCCGCTCAACGTGACCCTCTGCCGGACCTGCACGCCGATCCGGCGGATCGTCGCAATCCTGCCGGGCTACCTGGAGGCGGCGCACGCGCTCGAGGCGTACCCCGAACGGGGCGAGACCGTGCCGGTCCACCTGGTCCTCGCGCCGGGGACGGGCGGGCCGTTCCCCGCGCCGCACGTCCCGTCGACCATGATCCAGGCCGAGGACTACGACACCGGCGGCGAGGGCGCCGCGTACCACGACCTCGAGCCGCGGAACCTGGGCGGGGCATACCCGCCGGCCGAGGGGGTCGACGTCGAGAGCGTGGGCGGCGTGACGAACGTCGGCTGGATCCGGTCCGGCGAGTACCTTGAGTACACGGTCGACACGACTATCGCCGGGTACTGCCGGCTAACGCTCCGGGCCGCGAACCCCGACCCCGCCCGAAAGCCGGTCCTGGTCCTCCTCGACGGCACGCCCGTCACCGAGGTCGTGGTCGGCTCCACCGGCTCCTGGACGAGTTACGCCGAGTTCGGCTCGGTCGAGCCCCTCCCCCTCCGCGCGGGCCGGCACACCCTGACCCTGGCCTTCGAGGAGGCCGACCGGCTCAACCTGGACTGGCTCCTCCTCGCGGCCGGGACGGTTCCCGCGGGCGGGGGAGAGCCGTACCCGTCGGTCCACGCCATGCCGGGCCGGGTCCAGGCCGAGGACTACGACGTCGGCGGCTTCTCGGACACCACCCCGGCGAACGAGGGCGGCGCGTACCGGGCCGACGCCGTCGACATCGAGCGCGGCGGTAGTGGGTACAGCGTCGGCTGGATCCGCGCCGGCGAGTTCCTCCAGTACTCCGTGGACGCGGGGGCCGCCGGCACGTACGCCGTCTCGTTCCGGGTCGCGAACCCCGGCGGGCCGAAGCCCGTGACCGTCCATGTCAACGGCGGGGCGCACCTGCTGACGGTCCCGGCGACGGGCTCGTTCGGCGCCTGGCAGACAGTGACCCTGCCGGGCGTCCCCCTCGACGCGGGTCGGAACACGGTCCGGGTCGAGACGGGCCGGGCCTCCTCGTTCAACCTGGACTACCTGGAGTTCTCGACGGGGGCGGTGGTCACGACCACGACGCCGGGTCCTGCGGGGGCGTCGTTCACAGCCGCACCCCTCCTTGCTCCACGGGGCGCGGCCGTGAAGTTCACGGTGACCCCGGCGGCCGGGAAGACCATCCGGTCGGCCTGGTGGTCGTTCGACGCGCCGGCGCACCTCTCCACCTGGAACTCGCGGAACGTCAACCCGACCTTCTTCTACCCGAGGGCCGGCACCTTCAGCCCGCTCGTGAAACTGACGTACGCGGACGGCTCGAGCGAGACTATCCAGCGGACGGCCTACGTCCGGGCCACCTGAACCCCTCAATTTTCCGCGGCGCGACGGGCCGCCTTCGGCGCTTTCTCCGACGGCCTCCACGACAACGTGAATGGCAACGGCCGGGCCGACTTCGCGGACGTCGTGCTCTTCTTCAACCAGCTCTCGTGGATCGCGGCGAACGAGCCGATCACGGCCTTCGACTACAACGGCAACGGCCGGGTCGACTTCGCCGACGTCGTCTGGCTCTTCAACAATCTATAGCGGCCGGCCTCGAGCCCCCCTTCTTTTTCGAACCGTCGCCGGCCGGCCCGTAACGACCCGGCGACGGGGTCCCGTCCCCGGACCGTCGCAGGTGTTTTCCGAACATTTGAAATGCGTAAACACCAATGCCTTTCGTATACGCTCCCCCCCCCCTCTCGTACACCCGCCGTGCCCCGAGCGTGAGGCCCCGCGGCGGGGGAGCACAGTCCGGACGCGTCCGCCCCGGGCCCGGCACCGACCGGCCGCGGACCGACTCCGGGGAGACCGATCTCCAGATGAACATGCTTCGTTGCAGAAAGAGCCGGCGGGCGCTTCCGCCGGCCGCAATCCTCGCCGCACTGCTGCTGATTTCGCTTTTGACCGGGACCGCCGCCGCCCAGGTCTGGGGCACCGAGACCGTCGCCTCCGCCGGCGACGCCGGGCTCTTCTCCTCGCTCGCCCTGGACCGGTACGACGCCCCCTGCGTCGCGTACTTCGAGCGCGGTGCCGGGAGCCTGAACTACGCCTCCTGGACCGGGTCGGCTTGGACGACTGTGGTCGTCGACCCGGGCGCGAAGGTCCTGAAGCCGTCCCTCGCGCTCGAGGCGTACGGCAACCCCCGGATCGCCTACTACGACAGCGCAACCGGCGCCCTGAAGTACGCGGAGCGTACCGGCGGGACGTGGTCGGTCCGGGTCGTCGAGGCGGTCCAGGCGTACGGGGTCTCCCTGGCCCTCGACGACGGCGACGTCCCCTACATCAGCTACTACGACCACACGAACAGCATCGTGAAGTGCGCCTGGTGGAACCCGGGGAGTGGCTTGTCCGGGGCCTGGGAGATCGACGCCATCGAGACTCCCGGGTCCACGGTGGACGACACGGCCGTCGCCCTCGACCCGGACGACCGGCCCTGCGTCGCGTTCAGCAGCTACGGCGGCGGCCTTCGGTACGCGACGTACTCGTCCTGGGAGTCCACGTGGACCGTCGTGACCGTCGACCCGTCGACCCATATCTCCGGGGTCTCCCTCGCCGTGACCAGTAGCTACGCGCACATCGGCTACCTCGACGCTCTCAAGGACACCGTCGTGTACGCGCGCCGGTCCTCGGCCGGCCCGATCTGGGAGATCGCGACCGTGGACACGGGCCCCGCGGGGTACGCCACCTCCCTGGCCGTCGACGGCAACGACCCCCGGATCGCCTACACCACGTACGCCGGGCTCCGGTACGCCGCCCGCGCCGCGTCCGCGACGACCTGGCGGCTCGAGACCGTGGATTTGGCCGGGAGCGACACGGGCTACTCGTCCCTCGCGCTCGACGGCGACGGCGTCCCCCGCGTCTCGTACTACGACGAGGCGAACGGCGACCTGCGGCTCGCCACCGCCGCGCCCGGCAACCCCTCGCTCGAGCTCGAGACGCGGGTCTCGGTCGACGGCGGCGCGACCTGGCACGACGCCGACGGGCCGCCCGGGCCCGGCGTCGCGGCCGGCCGGCCCGTGCAGTACCAGTACACGGTCCGGAACACGGGGGGCGTTGCCCTGCGGGATGTCAGGATCGCCGACGGCACGGGCGCCACGGTCGGGTCCCTCGCCTCCCTCGGCATCGGCGGCACCTGGTCCGGCACCGGGTCCGGCACGGCCGTCGCCGGGCAGTTCTTCAACACCGGCACGGCCGCCGGCACGGTCTCGGCGACCACGGGCACCCTGGTCCGGAGCTGGACCGTCGCGGCCCAGGACCGGGCGTACTGCACGGGCCTTGTCCCCGGCGTCGTCATCGAGGTGTACACGAACGGCCAGGACGCGGACGCCCCGCCCGGCCCGTCCGTCGTGGCCGGCGAGACCGTGCAGTGGACGTACGTGGTCACGAACACGGGCGGCCTCCCGCTCGCGAACGTCGCCGTGACCGACTCGCGCGGCGTGGCGGTCAGCGCGCCGAAGACCGCGCTCGCGGTCGGCGAGAGCATGACAGCCATGGCCTCGGGGACGGCCGCGACCGGCCAGTACGCGACCGTCGGGACGGTCACGGCCGACCCGCCGGGCGGGCTCCCGAGGATCTCGGCCTCCGACCCGAGCCACTACCTTGGCCTCTTCCCGCTCGCCGCGTCGTTCACCGGGACCCCGCTCTCGGGAACCGCCCCGCTCGCCGTCCAGTTCACGGACGCCTCGACGGGGTCGCCGACGGGACGGGCCTGGTACTTCGGCGACGAGGACTTCGCGGCCATGACCTGGACGCGCCAGACCGCGTCGGCCGGCTGGTCGGCGCGGTACGGCCACGCGGCCGTGGCCTTGCCCAACGGCAGCATCGTCGTGATGGGCGGGATATCCGGCGACGCCTGCCTCGCCGACGCCTGGCGGTCGACGGATAACGGCGCGACCTGGACCCCGGTCAACGCCAGCGCCGGCTGGGCCGCCCGGTACGGCCACGCGGCCGTGGCCCTGCCCGACGGGTCGATCGTCCTCACGGGCGGCACGAACGAGGGCAAGACGGTCTACTACGCCGACACCTGGCGGTCGAGGGATAACGGCGCGACCTGGACCCGGGTCAGCGCCGGCGCGGGGTGGTCGGGCCGGGCCCACCACGTGATGGTCGCGCTTCCCGACGGGTCGGTCGTCCTGGTCGGGGGGTACGCGACGGACGCGTTCGTCCGCGACGTCTGGCGCTCTTCCGATGGCGGCGCCACCTGGACCGCGGTCTCCGACGGGGCGACCCTCGGCTACCTCTCCGGCCCCGCCGGTGTCGTGGCGGCGG
>DAEF01000126.1 GCA_002495225.1 Methanoregulaceae archaeon UBA288
AAATGAATTCGAGACTCTACAACGCGCCCGGCCCGGCACAATGCTTATCTTATCACCTGCTTATCTGAAATCACTGCCATGACCGACAAGGATTTGTACTACGAGATCCCGGCGGAGACGAACGAACCTCCGGTCGCCGACCCGCCGGTTCCCGCAGCCTCGCCCACCCCGCCACCGGAGCCTCAGGAAACCGCTCCCCCTGCCCGGCCGCCGCCTCCGTCCGCGCCTCTGGAGCTCCCTGCCCGGCGCAAGCGGAACTGGCGGCTGACCCTGGGCCTCGCCGCGATCGGCGTCGTCCTCGTGGTTGCCATCATCGCGATCCTCAGTTTCTCGGTCGCGATCAGCCCGTCCATCGGATCCACCACCTATCCCTACACGGTCACCTACGACGTGGTCTTCCCGAACTCGCAGCCGGTCCAGATCGGGGGCATCACCATCCTCGCGATCCCGGGCCCCCAGAACGTCGCCCTCTCCGTCGATGGGGTCAGGCACGACATCCGGCTCGGCGAGAAGCGTGAGATCTCGGCCAAGCACGGTACCGTTACCCTTCTCGGGATGACGCTCCTTTCGTTCGACTTCACGCTCGAGGCCGAGTACCGGGGCATGGTGGGGCAGGACGCGAGCTTCGGCCTCTCCTTCCGGACGTCCGAGCAGGTCCCCAAGTTCATGATCGACCGTCTGCTCCCGGCCAGCGTCCAGGCCCGGCCGGCCTGATCAGTCGGAGCGGAGCAGGTCCGCGATCCCGGCCCGGGCCCGGTGGCTCTGCGCGGTCGCGGACAGGAACTCCCCATGCTCGTCGCCGGGCGGGACGGGTGTGAACGGGAACGGCGTCTCGACGTCCCAGAGAACGAGCCGGTCCGCCGGCGCGGGCGGCGGGTTTCGCTTGCAGGCGCCTGAGAGAAGGGCGCCGACGGCCTCCTCCTCGAGGTCCCCCCGGCCGACCGCGTCGAGCACGGCGGCCATGCAGCGGACCTGGTGCCAGAGAAAGCTCCGGGCCGTCACCTCGTAGACCGCCCCCGTTGGGCCGGGCAGGATTCGCGAGACGGCGATCCGGCGGACCGGGTTCCTGCTCCCGGCGCGGCAGAGGCGGGAGACGTCGTGCTTCCCGACGAACCGGGCCGCGGCGCGCTCCATCGCCGACGCATCGAGGTCGGGGTCCGCGAAGTAGTAGCGGTAGGTCCGGGTTGCGACGTCGAACCGGGGGTGCCAGTCGTCGGGGGCCGGGGCGGTCCCGGTCAGCCAGACGTCGGGTGGAAGCGCCCGGTTCAGCACGACGCCGACCCGCTCGGGGTGGTCCGTCGTGAGCGCGCCGACCTGGGCCCGGGCGTGCACGCCCCGGTCAGTCCGGCCCGACAGCCAGAAGCCTGCTCTGACCGGGTCCTCGAAGAGTTTTGTCCAGCGGCAGGCCCGGATCAGCTCGCCCTCGACGGTCCGCTCGCCGGTCTGGCGCTGCGACCCGACGAAACCGGCCCCCCACCAACCGAGCCTGAACGCGACCCTCATACGCGGACGCGGAGACGGACGCGCCGCCAGGTCGACCGGAGGGACTGGCCCGTGTAGGTCCGGAGCGGGGTCATGTGCCCGGCGGGGTAACAGCGCCCCTCCCGGATCGCCTCAAGGATGGCGCCGACCTCGGGCTCGGCGTCCACGAGCGTCTTCCCGAACCCGACGTACCGGGCGTGGTGCGAGTCCGAGCCGCCGACCCCGGGCTTGCCGAGCCGGGCCGCTCGCCGGGCCGCCTTCCGGTTGGCCGACCCGACGATGTAGCGGCTGTTGAAGACCTCGACCGCGTCGACGGCGGCGATCGCGTCGCGCTCGCGGAACCCGACCGCGTGCCGGAGCCGGTGGTACGGGTGGGGCAGGACGGCGAGGCCCCCCCGGGAGTGGACGAGGTCGATCGTCTCGAGCACCCCCAGCCCGCGGGGGACCATCTCGGAGACGCCGAGCGCGATCAGGTGCCCGTCCGCGGTGGTGACTTCGACCCCCGGGATGACGAGGACGGGCGGGTCCTCGATCCGGGCCGCGTGCCGGACGCCCTCGAGCGTGTCGTGGTCCGTGATGGCGACGGCTGCGAGGCCGACTGCCGCGGCACGGGCGAGTACATCCTCGACCGATGATTCGCCGTCCTTGGAGAAGCGGGTATGTACGTGCAGGTCGCAGGCGAGCATGGCCAGATTACTTTATCTCTCCGGCCCTATTAAGGAGAACTGATGCCGATCCTCTTTCCGACGGGCTCGGCGACCGAGTCCGTCGTGCGCGAAGCCGTGGCCGGGCTCGACGCCGAGGTGGTCGTGACCGGCGAGATCGCGTCGTTCCTGACGCCGCGGCAGCTCGCGGACCTGGTCCGCGCCGGCCACTACGACTGCGTCGTGGTCTCGGGCATGTCCACGGCCTCGTTCGCGTCGGTCGAGGAAGAGACCGGGGTGCCGGTCCTGCGCGGCCCGCGCCACGCGGCCGACCTGCCGCTGATGGTCGGGCTGCTCGGGAAAATCGAGTTCTCGCGGGACGTACCCGCGGACGACCTCCTCCGGGACCTCCGGCGCGACGACGCGTACCGGAAGGTCCGGTCGATCGAGAAGAACGCGGAGTGGGACCTGCTCCTCCGGGGCGTGAAGGTCGGCGGGACTTCGCGGTGCAAGGTGCTGGCCGAGCTGATGGACGCGCACCGCCGTCCCGATCTCCGCGGGGACGTCGAGCGGGCCTTCTGCGACGGGGCCGACATCGTCGACCTCGGCTTCGGGTTCGACGCGACGGCGGCCGACGTCGCCCGTTGCTTCGGCGCGCTCGACGGCATCGACGGGCCGCTCGCCGTCGACTCGCAGGACCCGGCCCTGATCGCGTCCGCCCTCTTCCGCGCGGACCTGGTCCTCTCGCTCCAGGAAGAGAACATCCCCGTGATCGGCCGGGCCGTGGCCGAGTCGGGGGCCGCGGCCGTGGTGGTGCCCCGGTACGCCTCCCTCGACGAGAACCTGGCGGCCGCCCGCGGAGCCGGGTGCGAGGCCCTGGTCGGCGACCCGCTCCTCCAGCCGGTCGGCTCGGGCCTGGTCCGTTCGCTCTGCGAGTTCCGCGACTACGGCGTGCCCCTCTTCTTCGGCGCGGGCAACGTGGTCGAGCTCCTGGACGCGGACTCGCCCGGCGCGCAGGCCCTGCTCGCGGGCATGGCCCAGGAGGTCGGGGCCGCGATCGTCTTTGTGGCCGAGCACTCGGACAAGACGCGGGGGGCGATCGGCGAGATGCGCCGCGCCACCGAGATGATGGTTTTGACCCGGTGCCGGCCGTACCCCAAGGATCTGGGGATCGACCTCCTGGTCCTGAAAGAGAAGCGGCGGCGGCGCGAGCCCCCGCTCGTCTACGACACGGCCGTCGAGGCCGGCCCGGCGCCGGACGAGGTCGAGTACGACCCGCGCGGCAACCTCCGGATCGGGCTCGAGGCCGACCGGATCGTCGCCGTCCACGACGGGGTCGCGGTCCGGGGGCGGCGGTGGCAGGACGTCTTCGCGGCGCTCCTCGCCGACGACCGCGTCTCACGCCTGGACCACGCGGCGTACCTCGGCGCCGAGCTCTATAAGGCCGAGATCGCGCTCCGGTTCGGGCGCTCGTTCGAGCAGGACGGGCCGTTCTAGCGGTACGACTGCGGCCTGTTGCCCCTCCCTGTTCTCCGTGGCGGACCCCGCATTCCGGCCGGATAGTATAATTGCCCCGGCGATAAGAGGCGCGTGCAGGAGGGGTGGTCGATGAACAGGACGATGGCCGCAGACCGGGCCGTGGCGATCCTCCGGGGCTACGCCCGCCGGACTGGGCTCGCACCGGCGAGCGCCACCCCGGCGCGGTACCTCTGGACCGACGCGTTCGCGGTCTGCACGTTTCTCGGGCTCGCAGAAACGACCGGCGAGCAGGCCTGCCGCGCCCGCGCGCTCGCGCTGGTCGAGCAGGTCCACGGGATCCTCGGCCGGCACCGGGGCGACGACGGCCGGAAAGGGTGGATCTCCGGCCTCTCAGACGACGAAGGCGCACGCCACCCGACCGCCGGCGGCCTCCGGATCGGCAAGCCCCTCCCCGAGCGCAGGCCCGGCGAGCCGCTCGACGACCGGCTCGAGTGGGACCGCGACGGCCAGTATTACCACTACCTGACCCGGTGGGCGCACGCGCTCTGCCGCGCCTCGCGGGCGACCGGCGACCCGGTCTACGCGGGATGGGCCGCCGAGCTCCTGAAGGCCGTCCATCCGGCCTTCGTTCCCCGGCGGCGGATGTACTGGAAGATGTCCGTCGACCTATCGCGCCCGCTCGTGGCCTCGATGGGCCAGCACGACCCGCTCGACGGGTTCGTCACCTGCGCCGAGGTCCAGGCGGCCTCGGGCGCGGACCTCTCCCGGGAGATGAGCGACCTCGCCGCGCTCCTCCGCGGCACGGCGCTCGCGACCGACGACCCGCTCGGGACCGGCGGGCTCCTCTTCGACGCGGTCCGGATCGCGGAACTCGCCGCGCGGGGGGCGATCCCGGCCCCGTGGCTCCTCGGGCCCGTGCTCGCCGCGGCGCAGGCGGGCATCGCGGCCTTCGCCCGCTCGGGCGCGCTCCGGTGCCCGGCCGAACGCCGGCTCGCCTTCCGCGAGCTCGGCCTCGCCCTCGGGCTCCGCGGTGCGGGCCGGGTTCGCGAGGCGATCGCGGCGACACCGGGCGCCTTCGACGCCCCCGGCGCCCTGCTCGAACGGGCCCGGGCCCTCGAGGGACTGCGCCCCCTCGCGGGCGCGATCGAGGCCTTCTGGCTCGACGAGCGGCACCGAGCGGTCCCCGCGTGGACCGACCACCGCGAGATCAACGAGGTGACGCTCGCGGCCGTCCTCGCGCCGGAGGGGTTCCTGGCCATCCAGGCTGGCCCCGTCGCGCACACTTAACCCGCCGCGGGCAGACCTCATTGTCATGTCCACCGATCCCGCCGTGCGATCGGGGCGCCGCGAGACCCTGATCCTCGGCGCCGCCGCCATCGCCGCGTTCGTCTCGACCGAGTACATCACCGGCTTCGTCCTCCGGATCGACGGGCTCTGGCGGCACCCGGCTTGGTTCACGATCGGCCTGGTGCTGATCGTCGCCTACGTCCTGCTCTTCACGTACGTCGCGGAGCGGGTCTTCGGGCCCGGGTGATCCCGGCGAGCCCGACGCACCTCTCCGGCCTGCGCCCGATCCGCCGCAGTCCACCCAAGTATTTATTAAGGTTCAAATGTTTTTATCAAACATCCATACGGTCCGAAAGGTACTGTAATGGTTTAAGGAGGAATGGATATGGCACGGCACCAGTCGTACGTCTGCGACGTCTGCGGGTACATCTACGACCCCGAGAGAGGAGAACCGAAGGCGGGCATCCTGCCGGGAACCGCGTTCGAGGACCTCCCCGAGAGCTACGTCTGCCCCGTATGCGGAGCGTACGCCAGGGTGGGAAAGAGCGCCTTTCGGGCGCTCGACGAGGCATCCGGCAGGTATCGCTGCGTCGCGTGCGGGTACGTCTACGACCCCGCCCGCGGTGAGCCGAAGAACGGGATCCCGCCCGGAACCTCGTTCATGGACCTTCCCGAGAGCTACGTCTGCCCCGTCTGTGGGGTTTACGCACGGGTGGGGAAGAGCGCGTTCGTCGCGACGGAATAACGACCTTCCCTCTTTATTTGCTGATCCTCGGTTTCGTACCCCCGGGTCCGGCGCCCCGCTCGGAAAAAAGAGATCGCCTGGCGATCAGTAGATCGCGAGGTAGCGCTCGTGCTCCCAGGGGTGGACGCACATCCGGAACGAGTCCCACTCGGCGGCGGTGAGGGCGTCGAGGCCCGAGACGACGTGGGCACCGAGGGCGTTCCGGACCACGTCGTCAGCGAGCATCGCCTGGTGCGCGTCGTAGAGGCTACCCGGCAGCATCTCGATCCCGCGCTCCCGCCGCTCGGCGTCGGAGAGGTGGTAGATGTTGACGTCGGTCGGGTCGCCCGGGTCGATCCGGTTCCGTATCCCGTCGATGCCGGCCGCGAGCATGGCCGCGAAGGTGAGGTACGGGTTGCACATCGGGTCGGGCGAGCGGAACTCGGCCCGTGTCGACATCCCGCGGGCCGACGGCACGCGGATCAGGGCCGAGCGGTTCGCGTTCGACCAGGAGACGTAGACCGGCGCCTCGTAGCCCGGCACGAGCCGCTTGTAGGAGTTCACGAGCGGGTTGGTGACCGCACAGAACTCGGGAGCGTACTTGAGCAGACCGGCGATGTACTGCTTGCCGATGGTCGAGAGGTTGTAGCCCTCGGGATCGTTCGGATCGAAGAAGGCGTTGCCCTCCGTGGTGAACAGGGACTGGTGGGTGTGCATGCCCGACCCGTTCTCACCCTGGATAGGCTTGGGCATGAAGGTCGCATACACGCCGTTGGCGTACGCGATCTCCTTGACCGCCAGGCGGTACGCCATGACGTTGTCGGCCATGGAGAGTGCGTCGGCGTAGCGCAGGTCGATCTC
>DAEF01000159.1 GCA_002495225.1 Methanoregulaceae archaeon UBA288
TCGGCGTGTAGGTGCGGCCCTCGGTGATCGTCGGTGTCGGCGTGCCCGTTTCGGTCGGCGTCTCGGTCACCGTTTCAGTCACCGTCGGCGTCCCGGTCACCGTTTCAGTCACCGTCGGCGTCCCGGTCACCGTTTCGGTTACCGTCGGCGTCTCGGTCACCGTTTCGGTCACGGTCGGCGTCTCGGTCACGGTTTCGGTCACCGTGGGTGTCGGGGTCGGCGTGTAGGTGCGGCCCTCGGTCACCGTCGGTGTCGGCGTGGTAGTCGGCGGATCGCAGGTCAGCACGAGGCTCGTGAGTCCCGAAAGCCGGGAGGTCTGCTCCTCGTCGTCGTTATAGACCTGCACGTGGATATCGATCGAATAGGTGCCGGGAGCGAGAGGGAACGATGCCTCGTACCCCAACGCGGTCTTTCCGTCCTGGGACAGGCCGACCCAGGAGAAATCGGGGGGAGTTCCGTCGTCGCCGAAGTTGCCGTCGACGGCCTTTCCTCCGTCGATCTTCACCCACGCGTCGTCCGCCCAGACGAGCGTCGGGACGCCCGGCTCGCTCAGGACCAGCACGAAGACCGTGCCCGTGGTACAGTCGTACCGGAGATAGGCCTTCGACTCGAGGGGCTTGGCCGGGTTGCCGGCGCGGTACATGTTCGCGAAGAGGTCGTTTCCGAGGTCCCATTCGCCGGTGCTGCCGTCCACGACGGCCGTGCCGTACGTCGGGTTCGGGGCGGCCGCGCTCGCGACGCCCGCCAGGGAGAGGGCGACGAGTGCAAACAACAGTAGATAGCCGGTGGTGCGAATCATGATTCCTCCAGTATCAGGGGATCGCTGACTATCTAACACCAATACTATATATACAGATCGAAAGAGCTAAAGCATACGTCCCGTGCCTCGGCCCCGGGCGGCGCAACCGGCACGCGTCGGGCTGATCGAACCGCTCCCGGCCCCCGTTGCGGCGTTCCTGTCGCGCCGTTTCTCTACTGCCCGGGGGGAGCGGGGGGTCGGTCGACGGCCGTGACCGTGAACGAGAAGACCGAGCCCCCGGCGTTGCCGGGATCGACCCGGATCGACCCCCCGTGCCGCTCGACGATCCGCTTCACGGTCGACAGGCCGATCCCCGACCCTTCGTACTCGGTCGCGGCGTGCAGGCGGCGGAACGGCTCGAAGATCTCGTCGCGGGCCTCCGCGGGGACCCCGATCCCGTTGTCGGCGACGCTGATGCGCCACCGGTCCCCCTCGCGCACGGCCGAGACGTGGACCCGGGGGGGCTCCGTGCCCCGGAACTTGATCCCGTTGCCGACCAGGTTCGCGAGCACCAGCTCGAGCCGGGACCGGTCCACGAGCACCACCGGGAGCGGGTCGTGCGTCACCGTCGCGCCCGCCTCGCCGATCCGGCCGGCGAGCGAGGATTCAACGGCGGCCAGCGCCTCGCCGACGTCGACCGGCTCGAGCGAGAGCGGCCCCGAGCTGACCCGGGCATCGCGGAGCAGGGTCTCGATCAGGCGATCCATGCGCCGCCCCCCCTGGAGGATGAAGTCCAGGAACTCCCCGGCGTCCTGGTCGAGCCGATCCCCGTAGCGCCGCTTGAGGAGCTCCGCGAACGAGACGATCGTCCGGAGGGGCTCGCGCAGGTCGTGGCTCGCCACGTGGGCGAACCGCTCGAGGTCCGCGTTCGAGGCCCGGAGGGCCTCTTCGGCGCGGAACCGCTCGGTCATGTCGATGTAGAGGCCGGCCACCTGGCCGGGGGCGGGCCGGTAGAGCCGGACCTCGAACCGCCGCCCGCCGACGGGGCCGGGAAACGAGATCAGCTCGGGGCGCCCGGTCTCGACGACCCGCACGAACGAGTCGAACCAGGGGGGTAGGGGCTCTCCGTACAGGTCCCGCAGGGTCCGGCCGATCGTCCCGTCCCGCGTCCGCCCGAACATCTGTTCGTTGGCCGCGTTCAGGTCGACGACCCGGAAGTCGACGGGCCGGCCGGCCGCGTCGGGGACGGCCTCGTAGAGCACCATCCCCTCCTGCAGCTCATCCACGAGGGAACGGTAGCGCGCCTCGCTCGCCCTGAGCGCCTCCTCGACCCGCCGCGCCTCGGTCACGTCGTGGATGATCGAGTACAGGTAGGGGCGGCTGTGGACGAGGATCGGGCCGGAGAAGACCTCGACGCAGCGCTCCTCGCCCGAGGCGAGGCGGTGGACGAACCGGAACGGGGCCTGCTGCCCGTCGACCGCCTCCTGCATCTGGGTCCGGACCGTCTCTTCCGGCGCGCGGTTCAGGTCCGAGACCCGCATGGTGCGGAGAACGTCCCGCGGGTACCCGTAGAAGCGGGCGGCGGCGGGGTTCGCGTCCACGATCCGGCCGTCGGCCGGGTCGATCACCAGGACCGTCGTATAGTGCCGCCAGAAAAGGGCGCGATACCGATCATCCAGCGCCCGCCGCTCGCGGCTCTCGCGCCGGTACCGGTCGACGAAGACGGCGATCCCCACGAAGATGAACCAGAACGCGATCCGGCCAGCGAGGGCGACCGCGACGGGGATGCCCGGGGGCGAGAGCAGGAAGCCGGCGGCCGAGAGGAGGATGGTGGCGATTGCGGCCACGAGCGGCGGGACGCGCGGCAGGCCGAAGACCACGACCAGGAACGGCACGAGAAAGAAGACGCCGGCCCCGTACCCGTGCGTCGTAACCGCGTCGAGGTAGAGGACGACCGCGGCGAGCAGGGTCGCGACTGCCCCGACGGCGGCGTCACGGAACGAGGCCGGTTCGGGACTCTCTCTCCGGGGACCTGTCGGCTCCTCCGCGGCCATGCTCTACGGTTACTCCACGCTCCGCAATTAATTCGCTGTTCCCGGCTCGCTGCC
Organism: Methanoregulaceae archaeon UBA288; assembly: GCA_002495225.1. GTDB lineage: Archaea > Halobacteriota > Methanomicrobia > Methanomicrobiales > Methanospirillaceae > UBA288. The sequence goes on from DAEF01000159.1 coordinate 2,848, forward strand.
CCGAGCGGTTACCGTCCGCCGCCGGCCATGAAGCCGGGCCAGCAAGTCGGGCCCCCGGGCCGCGCTCGTGGACGAAGTGGACCCCGGGTCCGTCGACCGTGGCCCGGAACCGGGAGAAACCGTTCACCTTCGCCTCTTCCGGACGCCAGGCGTACCCATCCCGCCAGTGGTCCGCGAGGGGCCGCAAATACTCGAGGCTGGTGCCGTAGTCCCGCGTCGCCTCGTCGACCGTGAAGGGCCGGACCGTCGTCATACCCCGCCGCAGACCGGCCGTGACGTACCAATGCAATCCCTTACCCGGCGGGGTCCGGATCCCCTTCCGGGACATGCTCCACGGCCCCGCCCCCGGAGATCCGTCGAAGCACGCCTGAGAGGGCTTCCCGATACCCTTTGAAGGACTCCCTGCCCAGGGGAGACAGCACGTCGTCACGGGCCGTGTCCGGCTGGATGCCGAGCAGGATCACCTCCGTCCCGATGTCCCTCTCGACGAACTCCATGACCACCGGCAGCGGGAGGACATGGACGGAGAAGAGGGTCGCCCGGACCTCTCCCGGTTCGATGACCGCGATGGTCCCGGGAGGTGCGCCCATCTCCGCCGCATCCAGGAAGAGAACGACGTCCGGACGGAAGAGCCGGAGAGGTCCGGTCACGTTCTCGGGCAGCATACCGGCGAGAACGACCATGACCCCCGGGAGGCGCAGCCCGTCGATCTCCCGCGCCGTCTCTATCCCGAGACAATCGAGTGGAGAGAGCTCGTCCCCGATGCCGACGACGGCGATGCGGCGGGCGCCCCGCAGCCTGTGCTCCAGGCGGAGCGCGAATGCACCGGGCCCGGGGGAACTCACGCGAGGACCTCCTCCCGGTCCGTCCCGGTGATCGAAAGGACGCTCCTGAGATGGATTGCATCGGCCGGGCAGTGCCGTTCGCAGAGCCCGCAGCGGATGCACCGGTACACCGCGACCCGGGGCTTCTTCTTCCGCATCATCGTCTTCCCCCTGAACTCGACCTCGCGAGGGCTGTCCACCATGGTGATCGCCGACGCCGGGCAGACCAGGGAGCACTTGGAGCAGCCGATGCACCGTTCGTCGTCGCACTCCACCCGCCCCCGGAACCCCGCGGGCACCGGGACCTTCTCCGCCGGGTACAGGGTCGTCGCGGGCCTCGAGACGAGGTTCCGCAGCATCTCGGACAGGACCGTCATGGCCCCCCCCACCACGCGTTCATGACCAGCACGATCGCTGCCTGCGCGAGGGCGGCGGTGGTGATGTACTTCCAGCCGATGACGTTCATCTGGTCGAGCCGGAAGCGGGCCGTGGCTCCCCGGACGGTCGCGAGCACCAGGAGGACGGCCAGCGTCTTGGCGAGGAAGAGGAGGAACCCCGCTGCCGCGCCGAAAACGGGCGGCGCGATCGTCCACGGGAGGGACGGGCCGCCGAGGAAGACCGCCGCGATGAGCGCGCTGCCGACGACGGCCGCGGACTGGTTCGCGAGGTGCATGAGAGCGAGTCGTCGGCCGGTCAGCTCCGTCCAGGGGCCGGCCACCAGTTCCGTCTCCGCCTCGGGGATGTCGAACGGCGTCCTCTCCAGCTTCGCCTGGAGCCCGATCAGCGCGATGACGAACGCGATCGGCTGGAGGAGGGCGAACCAGAGGTGCTCCTGTTGCCAGGCCATGATCCCCGAGACGGACCACGTCCCGGCCATCAGGGCGGGCATCATCAGGGCGAGGAAGAAGGGAACCTCGTAGATGAAAAGCATCGTGACCGCCCGGATCCCGCCGATCGCGGCGTAGATGTTCCGGCTCAGCCAGCCGAGGAGGAAGAGGGCGAGCGTGGGAAGGGTGAGGAGGTAGAGGACGAGGACCAGGTCGCCCTGGAACGCGAGCGGGCTCGCCCCGATCACCGGGACGTAGAGGAAGGCGGTCGTGACAGCGGCCAGCCCGACCAGGGGGACTGCGTCGAAGACAGGCCGGTCGACGCCCTGGGGGTCGATCACCTCCTTCCCGAGGGTCTTGACGAGGTCCGCGAACGGCTGGAAGAACGGCGGGCCCACCCGGTTCTGCATCCGCGCCACGATCCGCCGGTCCAGGAACTCGAAGACCATCGAGTACGCGAAGAGGAACAGGAACCCCGGGAGGACGAGGACGTACGCGACAAGGAGGAGCGGGTCCGTCATGGGAACCATCCCGCCTGCCCCGTATACGGGGACGTTTCGCCCCGGGCGTCTTCGCCGCGGTTCAGCACGGTGATCCGGGACGTGCAGGAGAGGCACGGGTCGATCGCCGCGACGATCACGGGGATGTCCGCCAGGGGCCGGCCGACAAGGCTGTACACGACCGAGGTCCAGTTCGCCAGCGTCGGCGTCCGGATGTCGACCCGCTCGACCCGGTCCGTTCCGTTCGTCCGGATAAAATGGGCGACCTCGCCCCGCGGGGCCTCGTACCGCGAGTAGATCTCCCCGGGGGGGGCCGCCTTCGGCGCGGCTACCCGGATCGGCCCGTCCGGGAGGTGCTCGAGGCAGTACCGGACAATGCCCAGGCTCTCTTTGATCTCCCCGATGCGGACCTTCGTGCGACCGTAGACGTCCCCGTCCGTATCAGTCACGACGTTCCAGGGTATCTCGTCGTACACGAGGTACGGGTCGTCCCTGCGGACGTCGTAGTCGACCCCGCTCCCGCGGCCCGTCGGCCCGACCGCCCCGTACCGGAGCGCGTCCTCCCGGGAGAGTGTTCCGACCCCCCTGAACCGGGCGAGCATCGTCTCCTCGTCCTCCAGCATAGCGACGTACGCCCGCATCCGCTCCTCGAGGACGGGGATCCGGGCGAGGGCGGCGTCGACCTGCGGCGGGGAGAGATCGACGCGTACGCCGCCGATCTCGTTCATGTTGTAGTGGATCCGGTTCCCGCTCAACTCCTCCAGGGTGTCCAGGACCGCCTCGCGGTCGCGCCACGTCCACATGAAGAGGGTGTTGAACCCGACCTCGTGGGCGGCCACACCCAGCCAGAGCATGTGGCTGTGCATCCGCTCCAGCTCGGCGATGACCGTGCGGATGTACTGCGCCCGCGGCGGCACCTCGACGCCCATGATCTCCTCGATCCCCATCGAAAAGACCGTCGAGTGCGAGTGGGAGCAGATCCCGCAGACCCGTTCGATCAGGGGCAGGGCCCGGATGAAGTCGCGCTGCTCGGCGGCCTTCTCGATCCCGCGGTGGCTGTAGGAGAGGTTGAGCTCCAGTTCGACGATCCGCTCGCCGTCGGCGATGACCCGGAAGTTGAGCGGCTCCTTCAGGGCGGGGTGCTGCGGGCCGATCGGCACCACGACCCGGGTCATCCGCCCCCCTCCTGCCTGACGCCCCCGTAGAACGTCCGGGGGTCCGGCTTCCAGTCTTTCCTGAGAGGGTGCTCGTCCGCGGGCCAGTCGTCGTTCAGGATCAGCCGCGTCAGCGCGGGATGGCCCTTGAAGACGACCCCGAAGAGGTCGTGGATCTGCCGCTCGTAGAGTCCGGCCGACGGAAGCAGGTCCGAGACGGTCTCGATCTTCGGCCCCTCGCGGGGCAGCTCGACGGTGATCGTGACAACCATGCGGTGCTGCCCGGTCAGGTGGTAGTGCAGTTCGATCGCGGTCGTCGTGTCCACCGTGCTGATCGAGATCAGGCGGTCGCACGGCAGCACCCGCTGGACCCGCCGGACAGCCTCCCGGACGTCGTCCCGGGCTGTTCTCACCCTGATGCGGTTGGCGCGGACCTGCTCGGCCCCGCCGAGCCCCTCGACGGCGTTCGCCACCGTCTCCAGTGTTACCGGCTCGTTCATGAACTCTCCTCCACCCCTGTCCCCGGCGCCGCCGCCGTGCGCCGGGCCCTGCCCCCGTGCGCTGCGTCCTCGGCCATGAGCCCGAGGCAGGCCACCACGCCGTTGATAATCTCGTCCGGCCGCGGCGGGCACCCGGTCACGTAGGCGTCCACCGGGATCACCTGGTCCACGCTCCCCACCATGTGATAGAGACCCTGGAAGACGCCCCCCCCCGAGGCGCAGGCGCCGACGGCGATCACGTACTTCGGTTCGGGCATCTGTTCCCAGACCCGGCGGAGACGGGGTGCCTGCTGCCGGGTCACGGCGCCCGTGACGATCAGGATATCCGCGTGCCGGGGCGACCCCCGCGAGAGGATCCCGAACCGCTCGATGTCGAACCGCGGCATCAGGCAGGCGATGATCTCGATGTCGCACGCGTTGCAGCCCCCGGAATTGAAGACCGTGATCCACGGGGACTTTCCCCGCGCCCAGTCCAGAAGACGCCGGGAGAGCGTCCGGCTCGGCCCCGTCATGAGTGAGTATCACCCCCGCCGGACAGCATCAATCCTCCGGTCCCGGCCGTCACCGAACAGGCGGCACCGGCCCCGGGGGTCACTGCTCCCACCTCAGGACGGTGACGGCCAGGGCGATGACGAGCAGGTAGCCGAGGGTCACGGCGAGGGAGGCGCCGGGAGGCGTGACCGCGATGACCAGCACGGCCACGTGGACGACGGTGAAGAAGAGGGCCACGTAGAAGAAATCGTATCCGGGCCGGTAGGCCTGCGCCTCGCACGCCTCGCCGCCGACATAGGGCATCGTTCTGTCGCCGTACGGGGTGAACGGCGGCGCGACCCTGCGGGACCAGGCGTAGAGCAGGTAGCCGATGACGAGCGCGAGGGCTATGACCGCGAACGGGGACGCCAGGAGGTCGAGCGGCGTCACTCAGGGCACCCCCAGGCTGAAGAGTTCGCCGGACGCACGGGCCATCCAGTCGAACGCCTCGGGGAATAGACCGAGGTACACCGTCTCGAAGGCCAGCACGACCGTGGCCAGGACCAGGGCCCACGGGATGACCGGGGGGCCCCGGGCGGGCGGGCCGACCGGGTCGGCCGACCGGCCAAAGAGGAGGGTCGAGAGGACGGGCACGTAGTACCCGAGAGAGACGACGCTGTTCAGCGCCAGGACCAGGGCGAGTGCGGCGCCGCTCAGCATCGAGGTCACCATCCCGGCCTGCTCCAGGAGCAGTTTCCCCAGGAAGCCGGCGGTGAAGGGCACCCCGATCAGCCCGAGCACGAAGATCAGGAACGAGATGCCGAGCAGGGGGTGCGCGGCGCCGAGGCCCCGCATCCGCGCGACCTCCGGAGACCCGGCGCGGCGTGCGAACGCGTCGGTCGCGATGAACGCCCCGCTCTTCATCACGCTGTAGGCGACGGCGTAGTAGAACCCGGCGATGAACCCGAACGGGAGGTCATAGGTCATGCCGATCCCGAACCCGAGCAGGATGTAGCCCATCTGGGCCACGCTCGAGTAGGAGAGGATGTACCGGAGGTCCGACTGGTTGAGGGCGAGGAGGTTTCCGCCGGTCATCGTCACGAGGGCGACGATGATGACGAGGACGCCGAGGGTCCGTACGACGCCGGGGGCGACGGGCAGGGCGGAGAGGGAGAGGAAGAGCGCGACGAGCACGCCGATCTTCGTGACCCCCACCAGGATCGCGGTGACACCGACGGGAGCCTTCGCGTAGGCATCCGGGAGCCAGGTATGGAACGGGATGACCGCGAGCTTCACCCCGTACCCGGCGAGGATGAGGATCCCGGCGAGCACCACCACCGACGGGTCCGCGCCGGCAAGGGCGCCGGGGAGCCGGTCCAGGTCCAGCGTCTGCCCGTACAGGTACAGGAGCGCCACGCCCAGCAGGGCGGTGACGGTGCCCGCCACGCCCTGCACCAGGTACTGCACGGCCGACGCGATGGCGGTCGGGTCCTCCCGGTGCCGGTAGGCGCAGAGCGCGTACACCGGGACCGCCGAGAGCTCGACCGCCACGAAGATCGTGAAGAGGTCCCGCGAGAACCCGATCGCGACCGTGCCCGCGATCGCGAGGAGGAAGAGCGGGTAGTAGAGATGGACCGGGCCCCGGGGGTCGAGGCTCCCCTGGGACGCGAGCGCGGCCAGGCTGCCGATCCCGGTGGCGAGGAGCGTCATGGTCACGCCGATATGGGAGAGCCCCGGGGCCGACGGGTCCAGGGCGACCATCGCCGCCTGGACGCAAAACGCGGCGAGGAGCCACAGGGCCGCGAGCGTCCCGCCCCACCGCCGGGAGCCGGGCGGGAGGACCTTCAGGACCACGTAGAGGGCGCCGCTCCCGGCGGCGATCAGGAGCGGGGCGACGGCGGCCGGATCCAGCGGAGACATCAGGTGACCCCCAGCAGGACGATGACCATGAGCACGACGATGACGGCGCCGTAGACCGCGACGTTCCAGTTCAGGTCCCGGCCCTCCATCCCGGAGACGGCCCTCCCGGCGGAGAAGATCATCCGGACAGCGGAGAGGGCGGACCCGTACACGGCCGCGAAGGCCGCCTGGAACGCCCCGGCCCCCGCGCAGACGCCCCGGGCGGCGGTTGCGTACGCCACGTCGACGTCTCTCGGGCCCGTCTCGTGCGGCGCGAGAACCCGCCGCCCCACGGCCCAGAAGACGACGGCCGCGGCCCCGAGCACGGCGAGGGCGCTGACCACGTGGTCAAAGGCGTAGGCGTCGTACGCGAGCTGGTACGGCAGGAGGGCGTAGAGCGGGGCCGGGTAGACGCCGAGCACGATGCAGAGGGCGGCGGCCCCGAGCATGGCCGCCTGCATGAGCCGCGGCGGGTCCGAGGCCTCCACCCCGCCCGGGCGCAGGAAGGCAAAGTACCCGAGCTTGAGGAACGAGAGGAACGTGCCGAAGGACGCGACCTCGAGGAGGATCCAGAGCCAGGTGCTCGCCTCGCCGGCCGCGAGGAGGACCATCCCCTTCGAGACGTAGCCGTTGAAGAGGGGCACCCCCGAGATCGAGAACGCGGCCACCCAGAACGCGAACGCCGTGACGGGCATCCGCTTCTGCAGCCCGCCGATCCGCGAGAGCAGTCGCTCGCCGGTCCTCCAGATGATCACGCCCACGACCATGAAGAGGAGCGCCTTGTACAGGATGTGGTTGAAGACGTGGGCCATGCCGCCGTCCAGGCCCAGCTGCCCGATTGCACTCGCCGCGCCCAGCCACCCGAGGAGCCCGACGCCGGCGACCATGTAGCCGACCTGGGAGATGATGTGATAGGAGAGCAGCCGGCGCATGTCGTTCTGGAAGACGGCGAAGACGACGCCGTAGACCGCCATCAGCGCCCCCATGAAGGCGATGTACTCGGACCCGGGCTCGGCCCGCGCCAGGAGGTAGACCGCGGTCTTGGTCGTGTACACGCTCAGGAACACGCTCGCCGCGAAGTGCGCTCGGGGATAGGCGTCGGGGAGCCAGGTGTGGAGCGGGATGAACGCGCAGTTCACCCCGATCCCGAGCACGATCAGGACCGAGGCCCAGAGCTGGTACGTCGCGTCCGGGATCCCCGCGAGGGGCCCAACGATGGGGGAACCGCCTCCCAGGAAGAGGAGCGCGATCCCGGCGGCGAGCAGGGTGCCGCCGAGCCCGTGGAAGAGGAGGTAGCGGTACCCGGCGCCGATGGCCTCGCCCCGCTCCTGCCAGATCAGGAAGGTCGAGGTGATCGCCATGAGCTCCCACATGAACAGGAGGGTGATCCAGTCCCCGGCGAAGACCGCGCCGAGCGAGGCGCCGGCGTACAGGAGGGCATACAGGTGGAGACGCGGCGGGGCGACGGCGGCCGCGTAGACGATGGCGAGCAGCGTGATGATCCCGAAGATCACCCCGGTCAGGTACGAGAGGCTGTCCACCCGGAGGAGCGACAGGGTGTACCCCATGAAGGGCAGGTTCCAGAGCGCCTCGCCGCCGGGGAGCGGGGCGACGAACTGGCCGCCGGGGAGGAGGAGGATGTCGATCAGCGCGACGGCCCCGAGGCCGATGAGGGCGGCCTGCCGCCACCGCCCGGAGAGCGCCAGCACGAGCGGGGCGCCGACGAAGAAGATCACGAACGGCGGGACGGCGGCGGCGGCCGTGAATAAACCCGGCGCGGCGGCTACGGTGTTGGTCACGTCCGCAGCGATCTGGGTTGCGAGGGCGAACGGACCGTACGGGAGCGTCGTCCAGAGGCCGAGGATCAGGGTCCCCGCGACCGTGGCCAGGATCGGCCCGCGCAGCGCCGGGCGGACCCGGACGGGCGCCCCGTCCCCCGGGCGGAGGAACGCCCGCATCACGATCGGGAGGAAGTAGGCGAGGTTCAGCACGCTCGCGGCGACGAGCACGAGGAGCATCCACCACCCGCCGAACTCGCCGCCGCCCACCCCCATGGCCAGGTACCACTTCGCCACGAAGCCGGCCATGGGCGGGAGGCCGACCATGGAGAGGGCGGCGAGGGTGAACGCGGCAAACTCCCACGGCATCCGCCGCCCGATCCCGTCGAGCTGCGAGATCTTCGTGTGCCCGGTCTCGACCGCGACGGCCCCGGCCACGAAGAACATCGTCAGCTTGCCGAATGCGTGCGCGGAAAAGGCGTAGGTCGCGCCGATCACCGCGGCCGCCCTGCCGGCGTCCGTGACCCCGGAGACCCCGGCGGGCAGGAGAACGGCCGCGCCGAGGACCATGTAGCTGAGCTGGCTGATCGTGGAGTAGGCGAGCCGGAGCTTGAAGTCGTCCTGGCGGAGTGCGAGCAGGGACCCGACGAGGATGGTGATCACCGCGACGGCTATCACCAGGTCATGGAGGCCCAGATCGACCATCAGGTCGGGTCCATAGAGGTAGAGTATCAGGCGGAGGAGCCCGAAGACGCCGGTGTTCACCACCGCGACCGCGTGGAGCAGGCCGCTGACCGGCGTCGGCGCGACCATGGCACTGGGGAGCCAGCCGTGAAGGGGCACGAGCGCCGCCTTCACGCCGAAGCCCGCCATGAGGAGGACGAACGCGAGCACCGCGAAGTCGGGCGGTATGGCCGCGACCGCGGGGTTCCCGCCCGGGACGAAG
>DAEF01000217.1 GCA_002495225.1 Methanoregulaceae archaeon UBA288
TGCAGAGCCAGTACACGAGCTGCCGACTCACCTGCCACCGGTGCAGCCATGCATGGACGTACATGGGGATCCGGCTGGCAAGCCTGAGCCGGTCGGCACGGCCGGTCAGAGTCCAGTGCCCGCGGTGCAAGGCCCGCGTTGCCATGGAGGTAAAAAATGCCATATAAGCCCCCGGACGGGATATCCCTCTGGTGCTCAGCCGGGAATTCGCTTCCCGAGCTGGAGAAACATCCCGGGAAAAGCCTGGCCCTTGTCCCCTGTCCCGGATCGGGCTGCCCGGAGTGGGAGGATGGCCGGTGCGGCCACATCGAGCGGGTGGGAAAGCATGGACGGATATGATCACGCCAATTCCTCGCCCGAAATCGTCAATCCCTTTTCAACGGGTGCATACCGGCACCGGTGGGGATTATATCTGCAGGAATGGTAGTGAACTTCAGGGATTTACAGGCCGGATCCACCGAACTCCTGCGAGAGGATCTGCGCTCCGATCACTACGAGCGCGATCAGCACCGGGCCGAGAATGAAGCCGACGATGCCCATGAACGGGACGCCGGCGAAGATGCCGATGATCATGAAGACGGGATGGACCGCGACCCGTTGCCTCATCATCACCGGGCGGTAGTAGAAGTCAATCCAGCCGCTCAACAGGGGGTACCCGATGAACAGGGTGATGAGCGCGCTCCTGATGTCCCCCAGGGCGAGCATGTAAAGGACAAAGAAGAGCAGGAACAGCTGGGCGCCGATGAGGGGGATCAGCATCGCGAACCCGATCATGGTGGCAAACAAAAGCACGTGCCCGTAGCCCAGGAGATAGAAGAACGGGATGGCGAGGAGAAACGAGAGGAATGCCGCGGAGATCTGGATGACGATGAGGGAGTAGATCGTGTTGCCCGCGATCTCGGACATCCTTTCCACGGCGGTCGACAGTTACGAAGAGAGTTTGCGCGTCACCGTCGTCCAGACCTGTTCGCCGTCGTAGAGCAGCATCGAGAGGGAGAGGAAGAGAATGACGACCTGGAGAAGGAGGGTGGCCGGGTACGCGGTGAACGAGAGAATGGTGTCAAGGAGCATCTGGATCAGCGTCTCGGGCATATCGGCGAGCTGCGCCGCGGTGAACGAGGGCAGGAAGCCGGCAAGGCCCGTGGTGCTGAAACCCTCGACCAGCGTGGAGACCATGGTCCCGATATAGTCGATCTCGTTGTAGATCACGATCGTCGCAGCCGACAGGAAGAGCATGATCGCGAGGAGAACGCCAAGGGTGATGAGCAGGGCGGAGAGTGACGGCTTCACCCTGCGTGACAGCCACCTGTGGAGGGGCATGAGTGCAACCGCGAGGGCGACGGCCCAGACGAACACGGTCATGAGCGGTCAGAAGGCGATGATCGCCACGACGAAGACTGCGCCGATAAGAAGCCAGAGTGTCTGATCCTCACTGATCAGCGATCTCCCCATACGGGTCCACTACTGGTAGTGGAGAATATATAACCTGCGAACAGGTTGGGTTGTTGAAGAACCGGCAGGGATGCCGGGCGCGGGCCCTGTCATCCCTTCGCCGACGACCTATCACCGGGTCCCCAATCGTCTCGTTCCGGGGAGTTCATTTGCCCGTCAACCCGGTGCTCGTCACCTACCTATATATAGCATGCCGCGGGATCAGCCTGCATGGCATCAGAGGACAGTCTCCGTGTCAAGGCCAATGCGGTCGTTGACGACGCCCGGGTGGCGGTTCATGAAGTGGTGGACGATGCGAAAGTCGCAGTGGAAACGCTGGTTGACGATGTCAAGATAGGAGCCCACAAGGCCAGTTCTGATGCGAAGATCAAGGCGCATCAGGTTGCATCCGACGTGAAGAAAACGTAGCCGAAACCTGGGGATGCGCTGCATCCCCCAGTACCTTTTTTGGGATCGGTCCCGTCCCGCCCGGCCAGCAGAGCGGTCAGGGGTTTCGTGGCCTGTCGTTCTCTCCGGGCGGGATGCTAACGCGTCGTGCGAGACGCCCGCGCCGACCCTATGCCGGTCATGATCGCCACGACGCGGACACGGCCATCGAACCCGCTCCTGGTCCGGGCCCCCCAGATCACGTCGGCGTGCGGGTCGAGCTCGTACTCCAGCTCGCTCACGATCTCCTCGGTCGCCTCGAGCGTGAGGTCGCTGCCGCCCGTGACATGGATCAGGGCACCGGTCGCGCCGCGGTAGTCGATGTCGAACATCGGGTTCGAAAGACATTCGAGGGCTGCGCTCCGGGCCCCGGCCCCGCGGTCGGACTCCCCGGTGAGCATCACGGCCACGCCGTCCCTGGACATGAGCGTCCGGAGGTCGGCGTGGTCGATCATGATCAGGGTCCGCTCCGTGATCGTCTCGCAGATCGCCGCGATCGTTTCGGCGATCAGCCGGTCCATCGCCGTGAACCCCTGCCCGGGCAGGCGGGCCGGAAGACGGGGGCCGAGCCGGTTGTTGTCGAGCACGACCACCGGGCCGGTGACCTGGTGGAGCGCCGCAAGCCCCTCCTTTGCCCGCACCAGGCAAGCCGTCTCCACGTTGTACGGGTAGCCGACCAAGCCGATCACGGTCGCCCCCTGGTCTTTCGCCATCTGCGCCACCACCGGCGCCGCCCCGGTCCCCGTGCCGCCGCCCATGCCGGCCGTGAGGAAGCAGAGGTCGGGGTAATCGAGGGCCTCCTCGAGGGCCCACCGGGCCATCTCGGCCGTGCGCCTGCCGACCTCCGGGGACCCGCCGGCGCCGAGGCCCTTCGCAAGGGACTTGCCGATCAGGATGCGCCTGTCCGCCTGGACCATGTCCAGGTGCTGCCGGTCGGTGTCGACGGCGATCGTCTCGGCGCCGGTCATCCGGATGCGGTGAAGCTGGTCGATCGTGTTGATACCGGCCCCGCCGCACCCGACGATCACGACCCGGAACCGGTCGTCGGCGTCCTCCTGGCCGACGTCCCTCTCGGGCAGACCGTGCTCCATCACGTACTTCCGTATCGTTTCGTTGACGCGATCGTGCATTGATCCCACTCCGATCTGTACGGAACCGTTGGATCCGATGCAGATAGAAGGTCTTCGACGATCGCGGGAGTCGGAACGGGGAGACGGTCTCTCTCCCGTGATCGCACATCCGAAGGAGGGTCCGTGAACAGGGCGGATTCCAGTGACCGGTCAGATGGAGTCCCCTGCAGAAGAACTGTGGGGTCCGGTGGCGGGATCTCTCCCGAACCGGACTTCCCCCCGACAGAGAGGACTTTCCGGTGGCCGTTTAAGGCGGCGGTCGGGTGGCGGGAAGGGCGATGAGGAACGGGAGCGGATCCTGCCTTCAGAGGTGGTTGATGAGCCTGACGACGTCGGCGACGATCCGCTGCCGCAGGGTAGAGAACAAAAACCCTGTCCCCATCACCCAATCGCCGGTCGCGGGGGGTTCCACCGGACCATGGCCGGGTTCACGGCGTTAACAGAGGATACGTTATCGGCGATCGACTGCGGCCGGCCCGTGACGATCTGAGTCCGGGTGCCCCACATCGCGTCACCTCGAGCCCGGTACCGCTCCAGATCCTCGACGCGTGAGGGCGCGTCCACGAACTCGAGCCGCCCGGTGACGCCGAGCAGCACGGGGCGGCCGGCGCCGGCGAACCCGAGGACCATTATCCCGACATCGGCGTCGTTTTGGACCATCTGCACCGCCCGCTACCTCGCGCCGTCGGAGACGAAACCCTCGACCCGCGCCCGGTTCCCGCCGTACTCGATGACAGGGTGTCGGGCGGCAGGTCTGTCATACTAACCGTCGCCGTACGATCGCTCAGACATGGGAACCAATCGATCCCATTATCTTCTCCCGTATTACACGGCGGTGTATGACAGTGAAAGCGACCATCAAAGTGTCGTCCGGGGTCAAGGGGAGGCTTGACGCCCTGAAGATCCATCCTCGAGAGACCTACAACGACGTGATCGAACGGCTGACCTCGATGGCGATCGACCCCGACCCCCTGACCGAGGAGGAGCGCCAGGGACTCGAGGAGGCGCGCGAGGATAGGAAGGCCGGCCGCACCCACTCCCACGACCAGGTCCGCGTCGAACTCGGCCTCGAATGACGTACTCGCTCGAGTACACCGCCCGTACCCTGCAGGACCTGAAGGGGCTCGACCGCCAGAACAGTCGCCGCGTCACTGCCGGGTTGAAGAGCCTGGAGGCGCAGGAGCTGCCATGGCTGCACGTCAAGAAGCTGAAGACATCGGCCTCACCTGAACCGGTCTACTCGTTTCACGTCGGCTCCTGCCGGGTCCTGATCGAGTTTGATTTCGAGCGCCATCGGATCTTCGTGGACGAAGTGGGCCCGCGGAAATCCTCGTATCGCGATTTCTGAGCCCGGTATCGCTACCCCATCGCCGGCCTTTGCGGGCACCGCTCGACCGTGAGGCCGCCGAGTTTCACCGATCCGCGGGACGGCGGGTGGACGTCGATCAGGTCCGCGTCGTGGTCCGTGACGATCGCGATCCGGTTGCCCTTCATCGCGTACCCTCGCGCCCGGTACCGCTCCAGGTCCTCCGCATGCCCCGGCGCGTCGACGAACTCGAGCCGCCCGGGGACCCCGGGCAGCACCGGTCAGCCCGTTCCGGCGAAGCCCAGGATCGTGATTCCGACGTCGGCCTCGTTCCCGACCATCTGCAGGGCCCGCCGGGTGGCTCCATCGGAACCGAAGCCCTCGTTCCTGGCCCGGTTGCCGCCGTACTCGATCACCAGGCCGTAGGCCGACCCGGTATCGCGGCAGAGCTCGACGGTCAGGGCCTCGAGGTCTTCGACGAACCGGCCGGCGCTCCGGCTCCCGAGGCCGAACGCGGCCCCGGCGGCCAGCGCGACGATGCCCGCGAAGCCGGCGCCGATGGGTTCCTTCATGACAGTTCCTCCTGGATGGGGGCACGAGGCGAACAGGGGGGACGCGTGCCGGGAGACGGTCGGCACGATCGGGCTTATACATGCGACCCGGCCGGCCGCGCGATCTAACATCTTATAATAACGGCCCGCATATAGTGAGCCATCATGGTGGACCCGTACGAGGCCCTGCTCAAGAAGGCCTACGAGCACATCACGGAACCGAGCGGTACCGGCGAACGGTTCGTGATCCCCGAGGTCCGGTCGTATATCGAGGGCAAGACGACGGTCTTCGAGAACTTCGCCGAGATCGCCGACACCTTCCGCCGCGAGAAGGAGCATCTGATGAAGTCCCTTGTGGGCGAGCTCGGCACGGCCGGCAAGATCGACGGCAACCGCGCGATCTTCAACGGCAAGTTCGAGACCACGCAGATCGCGAACGCGGTCAAGAGCTACTTCAACGACTACATCCTCTGCAGCGAGTGCGGCCGGCCCGACACCCGGCTCGTCAAGGACGACCGCATCCTCGTGCTCCGCTGCGACGCCTGCGGCTCGCACCGGCCGGTGCGGAAGCGCAAGGCCAGGGCCGAGGAGCCGGCCAAGCTCTTCGAGGAGGGCAAGGTCGTCGACGTGCACATCCAGTCGGTCTCGAAGCGCGGCGATGGGGTGGCCCGCGAGGGCAAGTTCATCATCTACGTCCCCGGGGGTAAGCCCGGCCAGACCGTGAAGATCAGGGTGACCCGGATCTCGGGCTCGATCGTCTTCACCGAGCGGGCGCTCTAGGGGCCGGGTGCACGGGGCCGTCCCGGCCGCCACCATCTCTTCTTTCGGGGCCCTCAGCCCACCTGCACGGTCAGGTTGAACTCGCCGGCCGGCAGCTCAGGGTCGAACGGCCGGACATAGACCGCATCGAACTGCTGGGTCCCAGCCCGAACCCCCCGGACGGTCCAGGTGCGGGTGCCGCCGACACCGACCATGTTCGTCGGGTGGGGGTCGGGCGTGTACGCGCTGTCCACGATCAGGAGCCCGTCGGTCACGGACGCGTTCCACGCATAGCCCGTGGTCGGGTTCTCGGGGAGGCGGATGGTCAACCCCTGCCCGACCCCGAGCGGGACCGTCCGGCCGCTGTCGTTCACAAGGTAGACGGCCGGCTGGGCCGCGGTGGGAGTAACCGTCGGGTTCGCGGGCGGGGGCGTCGTGCACCCGGCGGCGACGAGGAGGGCGGCGAGGAGCGCCGCTCCGAGGACGAGGAATCTCATGCGGAGGCGGGTATCGCCGTAGGGAGATAAAGCATTCGGTATATCTCTTTTGAGGCGGGGAGGGCTCAGCTGAGCCCGAAGGAGTCGACGTTCTGGCCGGACCCCGAGAACTGGATGCGGAGACGGTGGGACCCGCGGGCCAGCCGGACCCGGGTCGAGATGGTGGTGTAGGCGTCGTACGACCCGGTCCGCGGGGTGATGAACATGACCTCGGGCCGGCCGTCGACCTTGAGGTCGATGAACTGGCCGCCGCCCGGGCTCGAGAGGCGGAGGGCGAGCTGGTAGTCGCGCTCCTGGGGGGCGTCGACCACGTACTCGAGCCACTCGCCGGGCTCGATGCAGGTGACGACGTGGCTCCCGGCGGCCGACGAGTAGGCGATGTCCACGCCGTCATTCCGGTA
>DAEF01000068.1 GCA_002495225.1 Methanoregulaceae archaeon UBA288
CCGCCAGGTTGCTCGTCGTCACGGCGAGGACCGCGACCAGCACCACCATCAGCAGCTTGACGAGCGGGTTCAGGCGGTGAAAGACGCTGGCGCCCGGGACGTACTGCATAATCTCTGGCATATGACCTCCTCACCTCCTGTTGCCGAGTCCGCGACCAGCGCGCCGTGCTCCAGGAGCACGATCCGGTCGGCATAGTCCTCCACGATGCGCATGTTGTGCGTGACCATCACGATCGTCTTCCCGTCGTCACGGAGGCGCGACGCGAGCTCCATGATTCGACGGGACTCGGCCGCATCGAGGCCGGTGGTGGGCTCGTCGAGCACGATCACCTCGGGCTCCATGGCGACGATACAGGCCACCGCGAGCCGCTGCCGCTCGCCTCTCGAGAGGGAGCGGGGATACGTCCCCCGCTGCGCCGAGAGGCCGACCTCGTCGAGCGCGTGCGTCACGCGGTCCGCGACGTTGCTCATGCCGAGGTTCGCGGGACCGAACTGCACCTCCTCGGCGACCGTCTCCTCGAAGAGCATGGTGTCGGGGTTCTGAAAGACGAGGCCGACGTGCCGTGCGAGTTCGTTGATCGCGGCGTTCCGCGTGTCGAGCCCCCGGACCGTGACGGACCCGCTCGTCGGCTTGAGGAGGCCGTTCAGGTGCTTGATCAGCGTGGTCTTGCCCGAGCCGTTATCGCCGATGATGGCGACGAACTCGCCCGGGTGGACCGCGAGGTCGAGCCCCTGCAGGGCGTCGTGGCCGTCGTAGGCATGCACCAGGCGCTCGATCGCGATGATCGGCGGCGCGGCTGCCCGTTGCTCGCGCTGACGGGCAGTCGCGAGGCGGACGGGGCGGTCGTCCACGTCCGAGTGGAGGACCGAGCGGACCCGTTCGTCGCGCAGGAGGTCTTCGGGAGCCCCCTCGACCGTGATCCTGCCCCCCTCGAGGAAGACCATCCGGTCGGCGAGCGAGAAGAGCGCGTCGAGCTTGTGCTCGACGACAAGCACGGTCTTCCCCTCCGCCTTGAGTTTCTGGAGGATCCGGAAGAGCCGCTGCGTTCCTTCCTCGTCGAGCTCGGAGCTCGGCTCGTCGAGGACCACGATGCCGGTGCCGAGCGCGAGCGTCGCGGCGATGGCGACACGCTGTTTCTGGCCTCCCGAGAGGGTATGGGGGGCCCGCTCGCGGAGCCCGGAGGTCGCGGTGATCTCAAGCACCTCCTCCATCCGCTCGAGCAGGTTCTCGCGCGGGAGAGGAAGCCCCTCGAGGCCCGAAGTGACCTCCTCCTCGACCGTCGTGAAGATGAGCTGGGCGTCGGGGTCGTCGAAGACGACGCCGACACGCCGGCCGATCTCGGCGAGATCTGCGTATTTGGTCACATCCCGGCCCATCAGCAGGGCCCTTCCGCGGGATCCGCCGCCGTACTCGTGGTGGAGGATGCCGGTCGCGGCCAGGCAAAGCGTGGTCTTGCCCGCCCCCGTGGGGCCCGTGACCAGCACGACCTCGCCCTGCCGGACACGGAGGGTGACCCCGTTGAGCGCAGGCTCCGTGCGCCCCGGGTAGGTATACGAGAAGTTTTCCAGCGCGATCATTCGCTCTCCGGCGATGGCATCGCGGTCGTTTTGTCGCGCACGACGACCCTGGCCGCGGGCAGGTACAGGGCCTGCGAGATCACGGCGTTCGCGATGGCGGCCGAGAGGACGATCGGGACGATCACGAGTGCATAGGCGCCGACGGTGGCGTACTTCGAGAGGATCGTCGGGGCGACCGCGACGAGCGAGATCAGGACGAAGCTCCCGCCCGACGCGAGGGTCGCGATGAAGGTCGTGATCCCCTGGGAGAACGGGATCCGGTCCTTCAGGACTCTGTAGACGAGCACGCAGACGATCGCGCCGATCGGCTCCGAGATCAGGTTGCCCGGCGGAAAGACCGAGTGACTGATCAGGGCCGAGACGATGCCGGCGACGAAGCCGATCCCGATGGCCTCGGTGAGCGTCGGGAGCACGAGCAGGATCGCAAGGCAGTAGAACGCGATCACCAGGTTTGCCACGATCGGCCCGGGGATGATCAGAGAGAGGTACCTGACGATGGCGCCGATGGCGAGCAGAATGCCGACGATGGCAATATCACGCGACTTCATGGGACAACACTTCCTGGAAACGTCCACCGTGCAACGGTAGACAATGTAATACTACAATGAACATGTTTGTTCATAATAGTCATAAAGTGTTCGGTTCACTCCCGGAAACGAGGGGGAGCGATCAGCCGCAATCCTCGCCGATCTCGGCGAGGTCGTCGACGCGGTTGATGTTCGTGAAGGTCCTGAGTCCCGGGTCGAGGTCACGCAGGGTCTCGACCGGGACGAACCGGCAGTCGAGGGCACGGATCATCGCCCGGAGGGAGAGATCGTCGTGGTCCTCGAGGTACCGGCGGAGCGCGCTCCGGGCATAGACCGCGTGGAGCGGTTCGTACATGCCGGGCCGCCAGCACGGGATCACGGCCTCCCGGGCGTCGAGCATATCGAGGAGCCGGGAGACCACGGCGGGGTTGACACAGGGCATGTCGCACGCGACCACGAAGAGGGCCTCGCCCGAGNNACCCGCCGATCGGGCCGAGGCCCTGCCGCCGGTCGACCGTGCACCTCACCGACGGGAAGTCCGCGAACCGGGCGCACTGCCCACCGTCGCGGGCCACGAGCAGCACCTCGTCCACGACCGGCTCGAGCGCCCCGATCAGCCGTTCGATGAAGGTCCCCCCCCTGAACGGAAAGAAGTACTTCT
>DAEF01000218.1 GCA_002495225.1 Methanoregulaceae archaeon UBA288
CCCCGATCTTGATTCGCTCTCGGACATAGATCTTCATGGTCTCACATCGCCCCAGTCCGGGCCGATGGCTCCAGTCTGTCCCTCCGGGTAGATATACCCCGCGGACGCCGGGGACGCGCGCCCGGTATATCAGCCTGAGCCCCAGCGACGAGCGGTAAACCGAACGTTTATGCCGGGGGGGACGAGAGCGTTTCTCTGCCGGCAGAGGGGCGGGGCGAGCCCGCGCCGCGGACCGGACATGCATCCAGGAGAATGAAGATGGGAAGACTTGACAACAAGGTCTGTATCGTCACCGGGTCCACGAGCGGCATCGGCGAGGCGTGTGCGAAGGACATGGCGCGCGAGGGCGGGACGGTCGTCGTCTCCGGCCGGAAGGAGAAGGAGGGGGCCCGGGTCGTCGACGAGATCACGAAGGCCGGAGGGAAGGCGATCTTCGTCCGGGCGGACGTCACGAGCGAGGACGATATCAGGAACCTCGTCGCGAAGACGGTCGAGGCCTTCGGGCGGCTGGACGTGATGGTCGCGAACTCCGGGATCGGGCTCGTCGGCGCGCCCCACGAGGTGACCATGGCCGACTGGGACATTATGATCGCCACCAACCTCACGGGCGTCTTCCTCTGCGACAAGTACGCGGTCGAACAGATGCTCAAGCAGGAGACGGGCGGGGCGATCGTGAACACGGGCTCGATCCACAGCTTCGTCGCGAAGGAGGGCGTCACGGCGTACGCGGCGGCGAAGGGCGGGGTCAGGATGCTGACCAGGACGGTCGGGATCAGCTACCCCCAGAAGGGGATCCGCGCGAACTTCGTCGCGCCGGGGTACATCGACACCCCGCTCCTGAGCGCCCTGCCGCCCGAAGCCTACGAGGCGCTCAAGCAGCTGCACCCGGTCGGCCGGCTGGGCCGGGCGGAGGAGGTGGCGAAGGCCGTCACCTTCCTGGCGAGCGACGACGCCTCGTTCATCACGGGCACGGGCCTGCTGATCGACGGCGGGTACACGGCGGTATAGGACCGGAAAGGAGCGCGGGGGCGATGCGCCCCCGTGCACCGGGATCGACGGCGGGGGCATCGTCGGAAAATGAGTGGCGCTCAGGCCTGCTTTTTTGAGCCGCGCTCCTCCTCGGGCATGGGCTCGAGGTAGACCAGGTCGGCGCCGGTGTCCTTCGCCATCTGCTCGAGTTCGGTCTTTCGGAAGTGGTGTGCGTAGACCTCCAGGTCTCCGCCGGTGACGGCGAGGACAGTGTACCGGGGCTGCCGGACACCCTCGCCGACCTTGATCCGTTCGCGGACGTAAATCTTCATGGGGTTCACATCAACTGATATACCAGTTGGTGTACTCAGTAGTACGCCCCGGCCGGATATACCCACCGGTACAGGCACCCCCTCCGTGCCGCCCAGTGCGCGTGGCGGGCGCAGGCTCACCCGGCCCGCCGGAACTCCGCGAGCAGGGCCGCCCCGTACGCCGCCCGCTTCCTGGTCGGGATGTAGTTATTCTTCGCGAGCCGCGCGAGAAGCTCCTCGGTAACGGCCGCGTCGTCGGCGAGGTCCAGGGCCCTCACAGCCGCGATGCACTCGTCGAGGCCGGTGATCCCGGTCTCGATCCCGTCGATCGGGATCCGCCGCACCCCCGGGGCCTGGCTGACCATCCCCCCGCAGATAGTGCAGTAGACCCCCTCGTTCTCGTTCGCCGACTCGTTCACCCCCGTATCATCACGAGCGCCATCTTGAACGGCGTCGTCGCCGAGAACACGTGCGGCACGTTCGCCGGGACCACGATCGTCTGGCCGGCCGTCATCGCGTGCGTCGTCCCCCCGATCCAGACACCGGCCTCGCCGTCCAGGATCGTCACCACCGAGTCGAACGGGGCCGTGTGCTCGGAGACCCCCTCGCCCTGGTCGAACGAGAAGATCGTGATCGAGCCCGCGGGGTTGTTCACAACCATCCGGCTCGCGACCGTGCCCGTCTGGTAATCGACCAGGTCGGCGAGGCGGAGCACCCGGCCCTTCAGGTCGTCGCGCGCCTTCCCTGTCATCGCAGGACTCCGTGCGGGCGCCCCCGGTGCCGGCGGAGGACGCGGTGGCGCCCCGCGGCGCCGGGCCACGATCGCGCCCTGAGCACCCGGTTCGGCCTCTGGTGGGGCAGCCTGTAGATCACCATCATGAGCATTCCTCGAGGGAGTGAGGATGCGCACGGATATGAAGGTGGCGTACTCGCTTCCGCGGGCCCGGCAGGGGGACCACCGGCGCCGTCCCGTACCCGCGCTGCCAGCTTCCGGGGGAAAAGGTTTCTTACTCGGTCGTCTTCCCGTCGAAGTGCTCTTCCGACGCCTCTGCGACCTTCTTGGTCCGGCGCACGATCCCGTCCTGGTGCTCAGGCGGCGAGTAGATCGTGTAGAGTTTGAGGTCCTCGTCCTTCGAGGTGTTGATCACGTTGTGGCGCGCGCCCGACG
The DNA here is from genome assembly GCA_002495225.1 of Methanoregulaceae archaeon UBA288. Classification (GTDB taxonomy): domain Archaea; phylum Halobacteriota; class Methanomicrobia; order Methanomicrobiales; family Methanospirillaceae; genus UBA288. The sequence goes on from DAEF01000218.1 coordinate 2,449, forward strand.
GCACGATCACGCCGCTGCCGTCCCGGACGCGGTGCTTCTCCCCGTCGATGACGACCGCGCCGTGCCCCTGCTCGAACCGGAAGAACTGGTCGACGTCGTCGTGGACCTCCTCGCCGATCTCGTCGCCGGGCTTGATGTTCATCAGCACGAGCTGGCTGTACTTGCCGGTGTACAGCACCTTCCTGTACGACCCGTTCTTCAGTGTCAGCGCCTCGATATTCGCTACGAATCCCTTCTTCATCCTGTACCGTCCTGGTGTTCCGACCCGCATCACGTGCGGTGGTCATTTCAAAGTAATGAAACACCGGCATATCAGTCTTTGGATCCGTTTCTCCCGGGATCCGGCCGTTCTGGCGGCGCCGGGGCCCGTTCAGCCGCCGTCCAGGGCCCGGAGCAGCTGCACGGTCAGGTCCGCGGCCCGGGCCTGCTGCTCGGGGGCGGAGATCGCTGCCTCACCGTCCCCGGGCTGGGGGCCGTAGTCGCCGAACCGGGCGTGGTTGCCCCCCGCGATCACCTCGACGACGGTTTCCGGCGGGAGGAGGGACCGGGCCGCCTCGAGCCGCTCCCGGTCCACGACCAGGTCGTTCGACCCCTAGGTCGAGAGGCACCGGAGAGCGGAGGCGGAGAGGTCGTCACCCTCCGCGGGGTAGGACGCCCACAGGACCAGGCCCCGCACGCCATCCGCGTGCCGCCGGGCGTAGGACGCGGCCATCGAGCCCCCGAGCGAGTGCCCGCCCACGACCCAGTTCTGCACGCCCGGGTGGGCGGCGATCACGGCGTCCGCCCGGTCGACTCCGAGGACGGCCAGCGAAAGCGGCATCCTGACGACGGCGACCAGGTAGCCGCGGGCGGCGATGGCCCGCGCCACGGGCGCGTACGACCTGTGGTCCACGCGGCCCCCGGGGTAGAGGATGAAACCGGTACCCGGCTCGGGCCCGGCGGGGGCGAAGACGATGAACGCCCCCTCGTCGCGGACCGAGAGATCGTTTTCGGGCTCGAGCGCGGCAAGGGCCTCCGCGCCCGGCCCGAGGGGGGTCAGGCCCCAGGCGACGAACCCGGCCGCAACGAGCAGCACGGCTGCGCCGACGACGGCCAGGAGGATCCCGATACGCCTGCTCCTGGCGACACCCTGCCCCTCCGGTGCCGGCGGGACGATCATCAAAAAACGTCTCGGGGGTTACTCCCCTTTCCAGGCCTTCCGGGCCTCGTCGGCCACGTCGTCGGCCGAGACGTACTGCCGTTCGGGCATCTTGTTGAGGACGTCCGTGATCTGGGTGGGGGCGTTCCGCTTCGCGGCCTCGGCCGCGAGATCGGCCTTGGTCAGGGGGTAGTTCAGGGTCTTGAGGCCCTGCATGATCAGGTTGATCGCCATCTCTTCCTTGGCCTTGTCACCTGAACCCGCGATGGCCTGCCCGATGCCGCCGAGTAAACCGCCGATGCCGCCCTGCTGCTGGTCTGTCATGAAACTCGTCCTGTGCCGGTCCCGGCACACTCGTCAACCGCCACCGGGGTATATTAAGTGTTGGTTTATCGAACAGGGTCATATTCAGGCCTGACTCCAGACCGTCGCAGGACGACGATGCGGGGGCACCCCGGGATCGAGCCGACGTGAAACCCTGAGGATCAACGTCGGCCGTCGCGGGTGACGCGGTGTCCCGGGTTTCGACGGCCCATCTCGTGACCGATGCTCTCGACAGGGCGAGCCGGTTCACCTGTCGACTGGCGCAGTCGTCACGGGAGGGCGATGCGTGAGAACGCATCGTGGAACCGAACGGGCATCATCGTGCAGGCCGAACCCCCTGGACACGTGCACCGCGTGCCTCCCCGATCACGACGTCGCAGCGACCTTCGCCCTCCACCTTTGTGCCAGGCGGTCGAAAAGGGCTTTACTGCCGGCGGGAGGGCACGTCCACTCCCGCGACGCTCGTCGTCTCCGTGACCAGGTGGGGCCCTCGAGAGGGTGCAGAGAGAGCTCGAACGACGCCCCTCGGTGCCGGATCAGAGTCTCCATCCCCTACGCCCCGCGCGACCCCGTCCCGCCGGAAGGGCCGTAGACGACGAGCCCGTCGGGACGGTCGACGACCATGACAGCGGGGCCGTACCGCGCCAGGCGGGAGGCCTGCCAGAGGTCGCCGGCCGACCCACCCGTGTTCATCGCGATGGGGACGATCGTCCAGACAAAGAGGCCCGGGACGGCGGCGGACGCCGCGAGGAGCAGGGCGTCGATCAGCACGAGCGGGGCGAGCAGGCCGACCAGGGCGGTGGTCCGGCCGTACGGCCGGGCGACGGACGTGGAGAGGACCGGCATGCCGTGAACCGTGCCCGCGCCGAACCGGGGATGCAGGCCCGCGAGAGAGTAGGCGAGCCAGTGGACCCACTCGTGGAGCACGACGACGCCGAGCGTCGCGGCGAGGAGGACGAAGAGGAGCCCGAGCTCGGCGGGGCCGACCGTGAACGACTGCGGCCCGGCGGCGAGGAGCATGAGCACCACGATAGCTCCGCCTATCGCGAGGGAGAGCGCCTGGACCAGCAACGCGCTTTTCCGGGTGAGAACGATCTCGGCGATCCTGTCGTACCCGGGGGGAGGGGAGGGCTCCACGGCAGAGGGGGTAGGATCGGAGGCCGGATAAAGAGGCGGGGGGGGCCGACGGACGGCTGTGTTCACGCCGTTAACAGGCGGCGGGCGGGCCTCCACGGCGCCCAGCAACAGGGGCGCGAGCGCCACGCGGTCACCCCGCACCGCGTGGCCCTGCGCATCGACGGACCGGGATATCCGGAGGTGATCGCGCCGCCGCAGGCGTGCGGGTTCCAGTGCTTAAATGTTCGATTATTGTTCGAACAAAAATAGAATCTACGACGGGGACACTTGAACATTATTCGAACATTTTCCATTGCCTTAAATCTTCGAAGCGCGATGTACCGATATGGAACCGATGCGGATCGAGCTGACCGGGTACGACGTGGTGGAGAAGAGAGCGACCAGGCAGGGCAACTCGGCCCACGTCCTGATCCCGCCGTCCTGGATCGGAAAGCGGGTCAAGGCCATCCTGCTCGAGCCCACCGGCAGGGACTGATCGCCGAAACGCCAGCAGGCCGAAGGGCCCGGGGGGCTAGAGCCGCCACGGGATATCGCCGGGGAGCCCCGGACGTCGGCGGCGTCATTCAGGGCGGCGCGCCCCTTCGATGTCGGCCCCGTCCCGGTCCTGCTCGCGGCCGATTTCGAACGCCGGCAGACCTCCTCGCATCGCGATGCGTGACGAGCGGCGTCCTCACCCCCGTCGCCGGTCCCAGCGGACAGTATGGCGCCGTCATTTCGGCCGGCCCCTGCCGTGTTCACCGATGGTGGGTACACCTCGACCGGGTCCGTCTGCCGGTCCGTGACGGTGCGATCCGGTTGCCCCGCGCCGCGTGCCCTCGCCCGGCACCGCTGCAGGTTCTCGAGATGCCCGGGCGCGTCCACGCACTCCTGCCGCCCGGCGACGCCGATGAGCAGGTCCCCCCTGCGAGATGCCTCCGCCACTACCCGGGGTGACGGCGGTAGCGCCGTTCGCGAAACCCGCGCTGCCGGGTTTCCTTCACGGTGTCTCCTCCCCGGGGCGGCGGGGTGAGGGGCGAGGGGTGTCGGGCGGGTATCGGCGCCATGAGTGTTCAAAAAGCCCTACCCGCCCGGGCCGGTGCGACCTCGGGCCGGGCACCTCCCCAAACGTTATCTCCTGGTACCGTCAAGGTCTGCGCGCACAGGCTCTCACCGGTATCGCACCATGTCCACACCCCCGTTCCCCCTCGACGCCATCCGCCAGCCCGCCTTCCTGTGGAGCACCGACGGCCGTATCGCCGGGGCGAACGACCTGGCCGAAACCCTCGCCGGACAGACGCTCCTCGGGTGCACCGCCGCCGACCTCGTCGCCATCTGCGCCGCCCGGGCCCCCGACGGCGCGCAGCTCGCGCCCGGGGAGCTGCCCGCCGCACGGGCGCTCGGGGGAGAGGAAGGCGTCCGGCTCCCCCTCGCCATCGCGCCCGCCGACGGCGTTCCCACGCAGGTTCTCGCCACGGCCTCCCCCATACGGAAGAGGGGGCGCGTCGCCGGGGCCCTCGAGTGCTGGCAGACCGTTGCGTCTTCTGACGCGCCCCTGCCCGCGCACGAGGAGCGGCTCGGCACCTGCGATGAGACGCTCCGCACGCTCTTCACCTCCATGGGGGAGGGGTTCTTCCTCTTCGAGCTCAGGACGGACGGGGCCGGGCGGCCCGCGGGCGCAGTCTTCCTCGACGCCACCCCCGCGTTCGAGCACCTCGCGGGGGTACCGGCAGGGGGACTCGTGGGCCGCGACGTGGCCGAACTTCTCCCGGGGCTCGCGGCCCGGCAGCTCGAACGGAACGCGACGCCCGCCGGCGACGGCGCCCCCTGGCGGTTCGAGGCGTTCAGCCCCACCCTCGACCGGTGGATGGACGTGCACGTCTTCTCGCTGGGAAACGGGCGGCGGTTCGGCGCCGTCGTCTCGGACGTCACCGGGCGGCGACTGACGGAGGAGGCGCTGCAGCGCGAACGCGTCTTCAACGCCGGCGTGATGTCGACTACAGCAGCATTGATCGTCGTCCTCGACCGGGAGGGGCGCATCGTCCGGTTCAACGAGGCGTGCGAACGGCTCACCGGCTACGCCTTCGAGGAGGTCCGGGACACGCCCTTCTGGGACCTGCTCATTCCTTCCGACGAGGCCGGGCGGGTGAAGAAGGGGTTCGCGGAGCTGCTCGGCGGCCGGTTCCCAAGCGTGCACGAGAACCACTGGCGGACCAAGAACGGCGAACGCCGGCTGATCCAGTGGGCGAACACGGTCCTGGCCGACGCCTCGGGAGCCGTCGAGTTCGTGATCGGCACCGGGATCGACGTCACCGAAGTCCGGCGGGCGGAGGTGGCCCTGCGCGAGAGCGAGGAGAAGTACCGGGCCCTCTTCACCTCCCTCGACAGCGGGTTCTGCCTCCAGGAGATCCTCTTCGACGACGAAGGCCGCGCGGTGGATTACCGGTTCCTCGAGGCGAACCCGGCTTTTGTCAAACTGACAGGCCTTGCCGACGCGGTCGGAAGGACGATCCGGGAGATGGTGCCCGACCTCGAGGAGCACTGGTTCCAGATCTACGGCGAGATCGTGAAGACGGGCGAGCCCCGGCGCTTTGACCATACGGCGGCGCCGCTTACCGGGTGGTTCGAAGTCTACGCGTACCCCGTCGGCGGGCCCGGGACGAACCAGGTGGCCGTCCTCTTCACCGATATCACCGAGCGGGTGCGCGCGGACGAGGCGCTCCGGGCGTACGCCGAGGACCTGCGCCGCTCGAACGAGGACCTGGAACGGTTCGGCTACGTCTCGAGCCACGACCTGCAGGAGCCCCTGCGGTCGATTGTCAGTTTCGCCCAGCTCCTCGAGCGGCGCTACCGGGGGAAGCTCGGCGCGGACGCTGACGAGTACATCGACTTCATCGTCGAGGGCGGGAACCGGATGCAGGCCCTGATCCAGGACCTGCTCGCGTATTCGCGGGTGAACACGACGCGGGACCGGCAGCGCCCCACGGGGGTGGAGGACGTCCTGGCGGTGGTGGAGCGCCGCCTCGACGCCCCGCTCCGGGAGGCAGGCGCCGTGCTGACGCACGATGCGTTGCCGGCGGTGGCGGCGGACCCGCTCCAGCTCGAGCAGGTCTTCGAGAACCTGGTCCTGAACGCGATCAAGTTCCGCCGGCCACAGGAGCCGCTCCGGATCCACGTCGGCGCCCGCTCCCGGGACGGCTTCTGGGAGATCTCGGTCGCGGACAACGGGATAGGGATCGAGGAGGAGTACTTCGAGAAGATCTTCGTGATCTTCCAGCGCCTTCACACGAGAGACCGGTACGACGGGACGGGGATTGGCCTCGCGATCGTGAAGCGGATCGTCGACCGGCACGGCGGCACGGTCCGGGTCGAGTCGGTGCCGGGCGAGGGCACGACCTTCTTCTTCACGCTGCCGGCGGCGTGAAGTCCGGCTCGGGCCAGACGGGGGTCGCGAAGCCGGCGACGGGTCCCTTCGCGGATCGACGACGAGCGATCGCCGGTGGACCGTTCGGCACGCCTGAAGCCCCTGCGACAGCGGACCGCTCCGCCCGCCGGCCCCGAACACCCTGCCCCTTCCGGCACGCTTATCATCCCGGCATCCAACACCTCGGGCACGGAGAGGGACCTTGTGCAGACCCGGTACCGTGTCCTGGCAGCGCTCGCGGCCTTGATGCTCGTCGCCGTCGCCGCGGCGACCGTCCTGGCGGAGCCCGACCGGCCCGCGCCCGCGTACGACCCGGCCGTCGCGCCCATTATCGAGCGGATCGACGCGTCGGAGATCTACCGGACGGCCGCCGACCTGCAGGGCATCCCGACCCGCGTCTACCCCTCCGCGGGGAACCGGCAGGCGGCCGACTACCTCTACGGGCGGCTGACGGCGATCCCCGGCCTCGAGGTCGAGTACCAGGACGACCGCTACCGGAACGTCGTGGCCACCCTCCCGGGGAGGGGCGGCGCGGCCGGCGAGACGGTCGTGGTCGGGGCGCACTACGACAGCGCGTCCTCCGATCCCGGGCGGGCCCCGGGAGCGACCGACGACGGCGCCGGCGTTGCGACCGTGCTCGAGCTCGCCCGGGTCATGAGCGCGTCCGGCTTCGACCGGACCGTCCAATTCGCCTTCTGGAACGCGGAGGAGACCGGCAAGGAGGGGAGCGGCGCGTACGTCCGGGACGCCGTCGAACGATCGATGGCGATCCCCCTCTACCTCAACTACGACGGCGCGTTCTACGACCCGGAGGGCAGGTTCGTCCTGGACGTCCTCGCGAACGAGGAGTCGGCGCCGTTCGCGGAAGCGCTCGCCCGTTACAACGACCTGTACGGCACCGGTTTCGAGCTGACCCGCAACGTGCACGGCTGCGCGAGCGACCACGAGTCCTTCTGGGAGGAGGGCTACCCGGCGATCTCGACCCACGCCGAAGAGCACGCCCCCGGGGCTCACAGCCCGGAGGACACGGTCGAGCAGATCCCCCTCGAGTACGCCCGGCGGAACGCGCAGCTCGGACTGGTGCTCCTCGCCTCGACGGCGGGGCCGGTAGCGGCGCCGTCCGCGCCCGCGCCCGGCCCGGTGAAGTGGTACCCCGTCGGGGACCCCGGGTCCTTTCTCGACGCGCGCGCCGGGCCCGGCACCGCGCCGGTTGCCACGCCCCCCGATGCCGTCACCCCCGGCCCGGCCCTGAAGCCGGGGAGCCGTGCGTACGGGCTCGTGCCGCCGTCGGGCGGGTTCGTCCGGTGGTACCCGTCCGCGCGGTGGAAGGCGGGGATCGCCACGCCCACGTTCGGGTGAGTCAGCGCCGGACCTCGACCGCGACCTCGTTCCGCCGCAGGAAGCCCGGGGTCATCGGCGCGTTGTAGCGCATCAGGAACGGGGAGCCCCGTGCGGCGATCCCGGCCTTCGCGAGCTCCTCCTCCAGCCGCGCCGCTACCGCCGCCACGTCGGCCGGCCGGGCGTGGCCGCTGAACCGGACCGCGGCCAGCTCCCGGGCCGGCACCGTCTCGATCCGGACGCGGTCGTCGGTCGGTTCCGGCGCCCGTTCGGCGGTCATCCCCGCGGGCAGCACGAACGACATCGTGCCCCCGCCGGAGATGACCGGCGAGGTCATGGGGATCGTCGACGACGTGATCACGGGCGCGGTCATGGGGATCGCGTCCCGGGCGCGGTTGGCGCCGGTGATGTAGGCGAAGAGCAGGCGGAACCCGGCGTCGTCTCCGTCGTCCCGCACGGTCGCCAGCACCAGCGGGGGGTAGCGCCGGATCTCGGCCTCGCCGGCCGTCCCGGCGACCTCGTAGGGAGTCGTGTCGGTCATGGGGTCGTCACTCGCGCCACTATCGGCTCGCGGCCGGATGGATGTTTCGCTCTGCGGGCGGTGTAGGATCTCATAATTACTTGACACCCGATGAGACCGGGTGTATGCAGAAGGTAGCGGCCGAAGACCCCGGGGAGATCGTCTCCTCCTATCATCGTGGCGAGGATGTCTCGTCTATCGCCGCACGTTACCACATCAGCCGCGAACGGGTCTATCAGATCCTTCGCTACACCCG
>DAEF01000197.1:0-3894 GCA_002495225.1 Methanoregulaceae archaeon UBA288
GCGAGCAGCAGCACATGGACGCCGTAGGCCGCATGCTCGACGCGTACGGCCTGCCGGACCCGGCGGCGGGCAACGGCCCGGGCGAGTTCGAGAGCCGCGACCTCCAGGTGCTCTACGATGGGCTGGTCCGCAACGGATCCGTCTCCCGGGTCGCCGCCCTCGAGGCGGGGCGCCTCGTCGAGGAGACGGACATCGCCGACCTGGACCGGGCGATCGCGGTGAGCAGGCACGATGATATCACGGCTGTTTACCATAACCTCCGGCAGGGGTCCCTGAACCACCTCGCGGCGTTCAACCACCGCCTGGCGACGGCGTGATGCGGAAGCGGGCCGCGGGCTTCAACCGTGCCGTGTCGTGGTCGCGGCATCCTGCCGGGGCCGCCTCCCCGCCACACTGCACAGCCTCAAGCGACTCCCCCTTCCCCTCGTGCTCATCCAGTGCTGCGCTGCTGATGTGTGTCACGGCCGGGCAGCCTCGAGGACTGCCGGCGCTCCCGCTCGCGGGACGACGGTGCGTGAAAAAAGGGGAAAGGTGCGGTTCAGATCGAGCGGTCGACGTCCTCCTTGATGTCGCGCGCCTTCTCCTTCATCTTCTCCACGACCCCGCGGTCGTCCATGTCACGCCGGGCGCTGCTTGCCAGGGGCGTCGAGACCTCGTCGCCGCGGCGCTCGAGCCGGGGCTCCCTGGCCTCGTCGCTCCCGCGCCGGCCCGCTTGGATCCGGGCCGCGTCTGCCTGCCCCTCGGCCGTCGGCACGCCGACGTCCTGCGGGGCGTTGACATGCGGCTGCCGCTCCCAGTCGGGGTGCACGTTCTCGTCGCGAGCGTGCCTGCGGGCGGCATCGTCCGTCGTCCCGTGGACCGGCCCCTCTGCAACCACGGGCCGGTCAGGCCCCGTGTCGACGGCGGCCCCCTGCCGGGTCGTCCGCTCGCCGGCCTCGGGTCCGGTCCGCATCGACTCAGTCGCGGCCGTCGTCTTCTTCGGGTCGCGGATCTCCTTCTCGGTCTTGTATTCAACCATACGGGGATTCACCGGATGGTTAAGGGATATTAAATAATATAAAAGTATCTGGTGCTGGCGTTCCTTTCCCGGTAGACTATGCATGCGCCGCGATCGTCGACGGTCCACGGGGGATCGGAGGTACTTAACCTCCCTGCCGACCGGTCTTTCGGGCAGCATAAACCATTTCTGCCGGTCCCTCGCACTGATACACATGGACGAGGTCGATCCCGCTGCCCTCGGCGACATCGCGTACGGCATCTTCGAGAACCTGCTGCACCGCGATCTCCGGGCGAGCGGTCGGTCGCTCTACCGGCTGGTCGAGGACGTGACTGACATCTCCGCGGACCTGGCCCGGGTCTTCGACGTCCTCCGCGAGGATTACCCACCGCTCGCGGATGCCCTCATCGAGCGCTTCGGCACCGTCGACGCGATCCTCGAGGCCGTCCGGGCCGGCGAGGGGGTCGTCCCGACAAAAACCACCCAGATGTACTGGATCGTCGAGGACGCCCCCTCCGTGCGGCCCGACGCCGTCGACGACGAGCTCGCGGGCAAGTGGCTCGTCTTCCTCCCGGCCGACGAGGTTGACGCCCTCTGGCGGCGCGTGCGAAACGCGACGGCCGCGGGTGAGCTCGGGATCTCGGCCAAGGTCTCGACCGCGAAGCCGAACCCCGACGCCCGGGACGACCGGTACGTCGTCTACGTCTACACCGCCGACTGGCAGGACGAGCCCGAGGTGATGCGCGTGCGCGAAGCGCTCCGCGCGCTCGGCGTCGCGGACCGGATCGGGTACAAGCGCAACCTCGAGACGTTCCGCGGCGAATACAGCAAAAAGGGAAAACGGGTTACCTATTACAGCGCATGACCACGCGGCGCGATGCCGCTCAGGCCTTGCGTTCCTTGTTCTTCGGCCTGAGGTTCTGGTATCCGCACTTGCGGCAGGCAGTCGCCCGCACCGCGTTCCGGGCGTTGCAGCGCATGCAGATCTTGACATTGAGGAGCCTCTCCTCAGCTTCAGCGAATCGTGCCATTCAGAGTCACCACGTGGTATGAGTCTATAATACAGGGATTCCGACCGACTTAACGGTTGTCACCGGCGCCCCCCGCCGAGAACCAGTCCCGGAACGCCGAGAGCGCCCGCGCCCGGTGCGAGAACCGGTTCTTCTCTTCGAGCGAGAGCTCGGCGAGGGTCCGGTCGCCGACGGCGAAGATCGGGTCGTACCCGAACCCCTCGTTCCCCCGCGGGGCCGTCGTCACCGCGCCGTCGAGCCGTCCTTCGAAGACCCGGATGCCGTGCTCGTCCGCGTACGCCACCGCCGTGACGAATGACGCGGACCGGTTGTCCGTCCCCTCGAGCAGGCGGAGCATTCCCTCGTTGCCGAGCGTGCGGAGGACGTAGGCCGCGTACGGCCCGGGGAACCCCCGCAGCGCGTTCACAAAGAAGCCCGTGTCGTCCACTATCAGGGGCCGGGCGAGCGTCGCGTAGGCGAACCGGGCCTTCTCCCGCGCGATCGGCCCGACCTCGTCGTCGCGGTATTCGGGGCAGTCGAGAGGGACGTGCTCGACCTCGACCGCGCCCTCGAGGAACGCGGCCATCTCCTCGGCCTTGTGCGGGTTCCCCGTCACGACCGCGAGCCTCACAGGTACCGCCCCCGCCGCCGGATCTCGGTCTCCCGCTCGAGGACCTGGCCGGCCCCCGGGAACGTCTCGGCGTATCCCCCGGCGAACGCCGCCGTGAGCGGGCCCGGGTCGGGCGTGGCGGACGCGAGGGTCTGGAGGAGGACGTGGACGTCGACGCCCCGCGCCTCGAGCTCCTCCGTCGCCTGGGCCAGGCCGAAGTCGATCAGTACGATCCGGCCGTTTCGCACGACCATGTTCGAGCTCGTCAGATCGCCGTGGACGATCCCGGCGCCGTGGAGCAGCCCGACTGCCCGGCCGGCCTCGCGGACGGTCGCCTCGTCCAGCGCTGCCTTGAGGACGTCACCGTGCACCCGCTCCATCACGATCGTCGTTTCGTCGACGTCGCGGACCACGGGCGTCGCCACCCCGGCCCGGCGGGCGGCCGAGAGGAGCCGCGCCTCGGACCGCGTTCGCTCGGTGCGGAGCCGCGTGTCGAGCGCGGGGAGCCGGTAGCGCCTGGGCAGGCGCCTCTTGACCGCGTCGATCTTGCCGAGCTCGACCTCTGCCTCCGCCCCGCGGGGCTCGACCCGGCGAAAGGTCTCGGGCCGGTCCGTCCGCCACGGGCAGGGCACGCGGTCGATCCGGAAGTCCGGGTCCACCTGCGAGTCGGCAACGGCCAGGGTCATGCCGTGCGCGGCCTGGAGCCGGCCCGTGTACGCGATCATGGCCGCGTTGTCGCCCAGGTAGACCGGCTCCGGCACGAAGAACCCGGCCCTGCGGTCCTCGCACATCTCCCCGAGCATCTGCTGCAGGCGCCTGTTCGCCCCAACGCCGCCCACGAGCAGGACTTCCTCTTTGCCCGCGTGGGCCAGGGCCCGCTCGGTCACCTCGACGCACATCGAAAACACGGTCTCCTGAAGGGACCGGCAGACGTCCCCGAGCGGAGCCGTCGAGGAGGACGCCGCCGTCACGAGGCCCGAGAACGCGAGGTCCATGCCCTTGACCGTGTACGGCAGGTCGACTAGGTCCGCGCCCCGGGCCAGCTCCTCGATCGCCGGGCCGCCCGGGTGGGGCAGCCCCTTCGACCGCGCGAACTTGTCGAGCGCGTTTCCGAGGCCGATGTCCAGGGTCTCGCCGAAGATCCGGTACCGCCCCGCGAGGTACGCGATCACCTGGGTGTTCGCCCCCGACGCGTAGAGCACGACCGGGTCCGTGCAGCCCGTCGCAAAGCGCCCGATCTCGACGTGGGCCAGGCAGTGGTTGACCCCGACGAGCGG
>DAEF01000197.1:4066-15536 GCA_002495225.1 Methanoregulaceae archaeon UBA288
CAAAAAGAGCGGCACTGAGGTTCCACGCAGTGCCTTCGAGGCCGAGTACCTGACCGGTCGCCGGCATCGATGGAACTATGCCTTGAATTCAGTATAGCCGCAGCGGCCGCAGGCCGCGCGGTCCTCGTGTTCGGCCAGAACCACGCCGGCGCCGCACCGGGGGCAGTACCGGCGCTGGAGGATCGCCTTCTCGCCGTCGACCGTGAAGTAGGCCGACCGCTTGACCGAGACGCTCTCGGCCTTCTTGCCCTTCGCGGGAGCCATCTAGGCCTCCTCGGCAGGCTTCGGCTGGCCCCGCAGGGTGAGGTACTCGGACTCGGCGCGGTTCTTCGCCTCCTCCGTGTCGTAGATGCGGAGCATCCCCTCGGCCTTCATCATCCCGTAGCTCGTCGAGAGCGGGCCGAGCACCGAGAGCTCCTCGGCGACGTTGTTCATGGCGCAGATCTTCCCGACGATCTCTTTTCTCGAAGGCGTCGGCCCGTCGTGCGTGAGGACGAACCGCAGCTCCCGCCGGCTGAGGAGCTCGTTGCGGGTGTCCTGTACGATCTCAATCTCCATCGATATCCTCTAGCTATATGAGAGCGGGTCTTATAAAATGGCCTGATCACTCCTCGACGAAGAGGTCGAGGAGGGCACGGGCGAGCTCCCGCCGTTCCGGGTCGATCGTGGAGATCACGACCCCCGCCCCGGGCTGGCCGTACACGAGGGCCGCCCCGTCGGGGGCGGCGAGGGCGAGCGGGACGACGGCGAGGTCCTCCTCCCCGTCGACCACGATCAGGGCCGGCGGGTGCGCGAGCGCGTCGCAGATCGCCGCCTCGAGCTCGTCCGTCAGGGTGGCTGCCGGGTTCGTCACGCAGAGGATCCGGGCCCCGGGCACCTCGACGGGGGGGACGGGGACGTTTCGCTCGGTGAACCCGTCCACGACCGCGACGGCGGGAAGAAACCCTCCCGCGAGCAGCCCTGCCGTGACCACGTCGCCGACCGAGAGCACCGTCCGCCCTTCGAGGACGTAGCGGGCCGCGTCGATCGACGGGTAGAGCCGTCCGTACGGGGCCTGGAAGGCGGCCCGGTGCTCTGCGGGGAGGCGGCGCATCACCGGACCTTCAGCGCGTACCGTCCGGCCGTGTCGATGTTGATCTTCTTCGCGATCTCGGAGCGGCGCGGGTCGATGACGACCAGGTACCCGGACCAGTCGGTCGAGAAGTTCGATGTGCCGCACCGCATGCACGATTCGCCGTCGACGACGGCGTGGCACTCGCGGCAGACCCGGGGAAGGACCTTCTCGCGGCGGCGAGCCACCATCAGCGGTCACCCCGGCGTTCCTTCTCCTCGCGCTCTTCGCGGAGCTCGTCCTCGAGCCAGGCGTCCGTCCCCAGGCCCGTCTGGCGCATGGTCAGCCCGATCTTCGAGTCGCGTGGCTCCCGCTCGTTCAGGGAGAGCGTGACGACCCGGACCCGGACGCGGTCCCCGACCGTGATGGAGCGGCCCGACTCCTTGCAGACCAGCCGGCCGTTCCCCTCGTCGTAGGTGATGAACTCGTCCGAGATCTGGCTGACGTGCAGCATCGCGTCGATCGGCCCGAGGCTGATGAACGAGCCGAAGCTCGTTGTCTCGACCACGAGCCCCTCCAGCACCTCCTGCAGGGACAGGCGGAGGGCGAGGGCTTCGAAGACGACGTCGTAGTAGATCGCCCCGTCTCCCGGCACCAGCTCGCCCTGCCCCACGTCGAGCACCCTTGTCACGGCGATGAAGATCCCGATCTCCTTGTCGATGCTTCCCTCGAGCTGCTCCTGCAGCACGTCCAGGATAACGAGCTCCAGGTCCTCGCCCAGCCTGTGGGGGGGCACCCGGACCTTGTCCTCGAGTTTCAGTCGATAATACATGGCTCTACCTCTCTCCTCATCTTCTCTCCAGCGTGACCCGTCGGGGGCCGCGCAGCGCGATCACGGGAACGCCGTCCCGGAGCAGCACCTGCCGGAGCGCGCGGTCGCTCGTCGCGACCATGCAGTCGTGGTCGAGTGCGTACCGTGCGATGCCGGCGTCGACCGTCCTCTCGGTACCGCCGAGCGGCTCCTCGCTGCAGCCAGCTGCGAGCGAGAGGCCGAAACGGGCCGCGGCCCCGCGGCGCCCGTGCATGCGGGCGATCCCCGCGAGCTCCGCCCGGACCTCGGTCGGGACGACCGGGTCGAAGGCCCCGACCAGCCCCTGCACCTCGGAGAAGAGGTCAACTCCCTGCTCGAGCGGCATCATCAGTGCGTTCGCGTCGAAGAGCACCCTCACTCGGTGAGGACGCCCATCCCGATCAGCCGCCACCGCGCCCCGACCTGCCTGCTGATCGCGATCCGGGCGCCGACCGCGGCGCAGACAGGCCGCTTCAGTTGCATCTCGACCCCATCCTTCCGCGTCCCGATCACCACGCCGACCGTGACCGCGGTCCCCACCGAGAGCATCAGGGGCTCGTGGTGCTTCAGCGGCTCGATCGCCAGCTCGCTCGTCGCGCCCACGACCCGCTCCATCAGGGTTACTTTGAACCGGAGTTTGTCCCAAACCGGCGGCAGCGAGCCTGGATAGCCGGCCACCTGGCCGGCCAGCGCGTCCGACTTGGTCAGGGCCGGGTCGAGCTTGGTGGCGACGCCGAGCAGCCCGCCCGGCGTGGCGTCCACGAGCTTCTTCGAGCCCATGTTGATGGAGGTGATCTTGGTCTCCACCGGCTCCCAGCGGCCGGGATGGACCTGCCGGCCAGGCCGGATCTCGATGTCGTCGCCCTCGTGGAGCACGCCATGGAGCAGGGAGCCGCCGATCACCCCGCCCCGGATGTCCTTCCACGAAGCGCCGGGCTTGTTGATGTCGAACGAGCGGGCGACCAGCATCAGGGGGGGGGCGTCCGGGTCCCGCTCGGCCGTCGGGATCGTCGCGTCAATGGCCTCGATGAGGTACCCGATGTTGATCCCCTTCTGGGCGGAGATCGGGACGATCGGGGCTCCCTCGGCGATCGTGCCCTTGATGAACTCGCGGATCTGGTTGTAGTGCTCGATGGCGACCTTCTGCGAGACCACGTCGATCTTGTTCTGGACGATCACGATCCTCTTGATCCCGACCAGCTCGAGCGCCATCAGGTGCTCCTTCGTCTGGGGCTGGGGGCAGGGCTCGTTTGCCGAGATGACGAGCATGGCCCCGTCCATCAGGGCCGAGCCCGAGAGCATGGTCGCCATCAGGGTCTCGTGCCCGGGCGCATCCACGAACGAGACCGATCGGAACGGCACGGCCTCGCCGCCACAGACCGGACAGGTCGCAGACGTCGTATTTGCGTCGCTCCCCTCGCACTGGGGACAGCGATAGAAGGTGGCATCGGCGTACCCGAGCCGGATCGAGATGCCCCGCTTGATCTCCTCCGAGTGCCGGTCGGTCCAGGCGCCCGTAAGCGAGTTGACGAGCGTGGTCTTTCCGTGGTCCACGTGGCCCACGACTCCGATATTAACGCTCGGGATGGTTACATCATCCAAAAGTCTCGAACCTCCCTACTGTATGTATATCGATCCTACTTATATGTGGTGTCATGCATAATGGCCGCCTCGGAGCGAGGAACTGGCTGCGATCGGTTGGCTGTCATACGAAGTGTTACGGAATCCGAAATTACTTCGTAATATTTAATACCGGATCCCGTCAAACCGGAGAGCATGGAGAACGAGCTCTCACGGATCGGCATCTCGCTGCCGAAGAGCCTGCTCGACCGGTTCGACGAGATCATCACGGCGCGCGGGTACTCGTCCCGGTCCGAGGGAATTCGGGACGCGATCCGGAACTACATCACCTATTACCGGTGGATGTCGGACGTCAAGGGCGAACGGCAGGGCGTGATCACCATGATCTACGACCACGACCAGCGCGGGCTCCTGCCGGTCCTGACCGACATCCAGCACGAGTACCGGTCGATCGTCCAGGCCACACTCCACTCGCACGTGACCGAGAGCCGCTGCCTTGAGGTCGTGCTCCTTCACGGCGATGCCGCCCAGCTCAAGGCGCTGGCCGAGAAGTTGATGTCGCAGAAGGGCGTGGAGTCGGTCAAGCTGACGACGATCGCGATCGAGGAGTGAGGGGTCTTTCAGCCCCCGCCTTCGCACCGGTTGCCGAGGTCGATCTGCCCCCCGTCCGTCCGGTAGATCCCCTCGCGGTCGCGCCGGAGCTGCTCCTCGAGATCCTCGACGATCTCCTCCCGCCGCCGTTCGCGAACCGCGCCGGCCGGCACGAGCTGGTCGAGCCGGTACAGAAGGCCGGTCGTGTCGAGCACGGCGTAGGTCTCTCCCCCGATGGCCTGGACCGCGGTCACGGTCCCGATCGTCCCAGTCCGGGCATAGCGGGCGCGCGTGCCGATGGCAACCTCTCCAGTGTCCATGCACTCCGGTACGGGGCCCGCCCCGATAAACCTTCTGCCTGCCTACCCGGTCAGCCGGCGAAGCGCCGCCACGACCTCGTACGTGGACCGGCGGGGCGCCCTTGCGGCCGGTGCGAACGGGACGCCGATCAGGGCCTGGAGAATCGCCTCGACGCCCCGTTGCTGGGACGGCCCGTACCCGCCCTCGAGCACCAGGGCGAGGTGCGTGCCGAGCGCGTCGACGAGCTGCGTGGTGAGGGAGCCGTAGTCGGCCGGCCGGAGGCAGAGCGAGCCCTTCGGGTCGTCGGCGAGCATGTCCTGGCCGGCTGAGACGATCACGAGCCCCGGGTCGTGGGCGAGGATGGCCGGCACGAAGGCCTCGTCCAGGACGTACTCGATATCGGCCAGGGCCGCGCCGGGTGCGAGCGGGGCGTTCAGGGTGAACCCCTTCCCCTCCCCCTCGCCGATCTCGTCGACCCAGCCGCTCCCCGGGAACTCGGCCTGCTGGTGGACCGAGCAGAAGAGGACCCGGTCCGAGGCGTAGAAGATCTCCTGCGTGCCGTTGCCGTGGTGGAGGTCCCAGTCCAGGATCGCGACCCGCTCGATCCCCGCCTCGAGGGCCGCGGCAGCCGCGACGGCCGCGTTGTTGAAGATGCAGAACCCCATGGCCCGGTCGCGGGTCGCGTGGTGACCGGGGGGGCGGACCAGGGCGAAGCAGTGCTCGCCCTGGAGCGCGTGCCCCGCGGCCGCCATGGACGAGCCGGCCGCGAACGCGGCGACCTCGAAGGTCCCCGGGCCGATGTAGGTGTCGGCCGAGAGGAACGAGACGCCGTTGATCCTCGAGAGGGCCGCGACCTCGCGGACGTATCCCGCGTCGTGGACCCGGGCCAGGTCCTCGAACGACGCGGCAACGGCGGGCCGGCGGAGAATCCCGTCGGGGATGACGCGTTCGATCGCCTCGAGCCGGCCCCGGTTCTCGTCGTGCCCGGCCAGGTGGTGGCGCGAGAAGATCGGGTCGGCGATCACCGAGCAGGAATGCCGCATACGTTCCTCATGGGGCTGTCATCTCTTCAAGGATCGCTTCGATGGCGGCGGCCTTGGCCCGCCAGTCGTACGACGACATGTCCGTGGCGAACCGGGGCCGTTCGGCCGCGAGGGCGATTGCCTGCTCGGCGAACTCGTCGTAGTTTCGGTAGACCCAGAGGTGCTCGCCCCCGACCCGCTGCACGTCTGGGATCGGCGTCGAGAGGATCGGCCTGCCGCAGGCCGAGTACTCGAAGAACTTGTTCGGGAGCGCGATGTCGACCCACTGCGGGGGCGAGAGGGGGATGGTGCAGACGTCCATGGCGCCGATGAAGCCGGGGAGGGCCGCGTACGGCTGGGCCCCGGCGAAGCGGACCCTGTCCGCGACCCCGAGCCGCTCCGCGAGCGCCCGGAGCTCGGGCAGGTACCCGGTGAAGAGCGAGCCGCCGACGATTAAAAGCAGGGCCTCGGGCACTCGCTCCAGGATCGTCGGCATGGCCCCGATCACTCTGTCGAGCGCGTACCACCGTTCGACCGACCCGGCGAAGCCGATCACGAAGTCGCCGGGCGCGATCTGGTGCGCCTCGCGGACGGGCGCCCCGTCCGTCGGCCGGAAGATCCGGGTGTCGACGCCGTTCGTGACCAGGCCGGCCCGGTACCCGTACCCCGCGAGCTTGTCCACGAGCCCGGGCGAGACGGTCGTGATCCGGTCCGAGCGGTCCAGGTTGTACCGGACGATCTCCAGGACCGAGCGCCGGATGACGCGCTGCAGGAGGGGGTTGTCGTAGTAGGCAGCGGCCGAGTCGGGGAACCAGTCCTTGAGGTCGAAGAGTACTGGGACCTTCTGCCGCCGCGCCGCGGTGATCACGGCCGCGCCGGCCAGCACGTGGGCCGCGACCACCACGTCGATCTCCTGCTCGCGGATCACGCGCGAGAGGACCCGGTAGTGCTCGGGAGCGTTGAGGGTGTAGTGGAAGAGGGGGCTCTCGATTGGAAAGCGGGTCGCCTCGTGGACGTGGAGGCGTGTCTCGCGCTCGGGCGCCCGGCTCACGTGGAAATGGGGGACGTGGACCTCGTGCCGTGTTGCCAGCTCCTCGAAGATGTAGTGGTGGCGCGACGGGACCGGGTGGTGGATGTAGTCCTGGGTCGAGACGAGCAGGATCCGCATGCTTGGAAGAGATCGGCCCGCATCTGCAATGAAGTGCTCGGGGACCGAAAAAGAGGTTCAGGCCGTGCCGGGCCAGTCGACCGCGACGGCCGCGTGCCGGTCGCGGATCGTGTCGGCGAGGGCCGAGATCGCCTCGAGCCCCTCGGGCGACGGGAAGCCCTTGACCTGGACCGGCTCGAGGAACTCGACCTTGAGGTGGTTGAGCATCCCCTTCAGGGTCTCGACGGTCTTGCCGCCCCAGCCGTAGCTGGTCATCACGGTCGCGAACTTCGCCTTCGGCTTGAGCGCGTTCGCGAGGTACGCGGGCGTGATCACCGCGGGGTGCGGGCCGAAGAGGACGGTCGGGGCCGCGATCACGATCGTGGCCGGATCCACGAGGGCCATGGCCAGGTCCCCCAAGTCGGTCGCCGGCAGGTGGAACTGGCGGACCCGCACGCCGCGGTCGATCAGGTCGTCGACCAGGTGGTCGACCATGACCTTCGTCGAGCCGTGCATGGAGGCGTAGGCGATGACAACCTCGTTCTTCACGTCGTCCGAGACCCAGTCGCCGTACGCCGTCAGCACGAGGTCCGGATCGTCGTGAAGGGGCCCGTGGCTCGGGCAGATGATGGCAGGGTCGAGCTTGCGCACCCTCTCGAGGTGCCCCCTGATGCTGTTCCGGAACGGCATCATGATCTCGGCGTAGTAGCGCTTGGCCGACCGGTGCCACTCGGCGCTGTCCCGGACGAAGAGGTCGCTCGTCGCGAGGTGGGCGCCGAGGAAGTCGCACGAGAAGAGGACCCGCTCCTCCTTGAGGAAGGTCAGCATCGTGTCGGGCCAGTGGACCCAGGGCGTGATCAAAAACTCGAGCGTCCGGTCACCGAGCGAGAGGGTGTCCCCGTCCCCTACGACCGTGATCCGCTCCTCGGGGATCCCGTGGAACGCGATCAGGAGATCTTTGCAGGTCTTGTTCGTGACGACTGTCGCTCCGGCGTACATCTCGAGCAGGAGCGGCAGGAGGCCCGTGTGGTCCTGCTCAGCGTGGTTGACGACGATGTAGTCGATCCGGTCGGCCCCGGCACTGACGAGGTTGGTCATCAGGGCCATCTCCATCGTGGTGTCGACCGCGTCGATCAGGGCGACCTTCTCCGAGCCCCGGACCAGGAAGACATTATAACTCGTCCCGTCGGGGAGCGAGATCAGGTCATCGAAGAGCCGCCGGTCCCAGTCGATCGCGCCGACCGACTGGACTCCCGGGGCCACGTTCCGCACGCTCATCGCTCGGGCACCTCACTGCCCGATGAAGCGCGTCTTCGAAGCGCGACAGGTGGGGCAGACCCAGTCGTCCGAGAGAGCGGTGAACGCCACGCCGGGGTCGATCCCGCCGCGGGAGTCGCCGTTCGCAGGGTCGTAGGTGTAACCGCAGACCGTGCATTTCATCCGCTTCAATTCGGTTGTCGTTGCCATGCCGGATTAATCGGGCGGGGGTCTATTTATCGATAGCTGCAAACCGGGCCAGGAAGAACGCGAGCGACCGGTTCCGCTCCGCGCCCCGTTCGAGCGAGTACCCGTCGAGCAGATCGAGCATGAACCCGACCCGTGAGAGGTACGGGCGCGGGATAATGGCGTTGAACCCCTCCTTGGTCACTTCGTTGGTCGAGGGCAGGGGGAGCAGCCCGCACTGGCCCAGGAACCCGTCGTCGGCGCCGGCGAGGTACCACGACTCGATCTCCATGATCACGACCGCGATCGCTCCGGGCTGGGACTCTTCGTACCTGTTGAGGATGACCCGCTTCTTGGCCCGCACGGACGGTTCATTATCGATGTCCGCGACGATCACGTACGCCTCGCCGAGACGGGCGAAGCCCCGCAGAAGCCGGTCGACCGCGGTCCGCCGGAGGCAGGCATACGGGACCAGCCGGACGGCGTCGTAGCGGTTCTTGAGGCGCTCGACGAGCACCCGCTCGAAGAAGCGGACGTCGTCGGGCCCCTCGACCAGGACGTTCAGGCGCGGCATGAGATCAGAGGAGGTCCGCGAGGAAGAGTTCGTCGAGGTCGACCTGCTCCTCGAGGAAGGCCTGGATGTCGGCGCGGTCCGCGGGGCGCGAGAGGACCGAGTAGCCGTCCGTGTCACGCGACACCAGGCAGACGGCGTCGATGGGGGTGTTCCGGAGGACAGCGGGGTGCTGGGTCGAGACGATCAGGGGCTGGAAGAATGATGCCTCGCGCATCAGCCCCACCAGCCGCCCGGCGACGAGGGGGTGGAGGCGGGCGGCCGGCTCCTCGAAGATCGCGAGCTCGCGCGGCGAGAAGAAGAGGGCGACGAGGAGGGCGAAGAGCTCGACCGTCCCGCTCGAGAGGGCCTCCGCCGGCAGGTACCGGCCGGGTGCGTAGACCTCGGCCACCCGGATCTCGGGGGCGCCGCCCGGCCCGTCGCCGACCACGACGTCCTCGATAAACGGCAGGAGGTCGCGGAGCAGCGCGAGGAACTGGCGGCGGCTGTCGGGGTGCGCGAGGACGCGCCCGAGCGCGATGGCGGCGTTCGCCCCGTCCTCGGCGAGCTCGGCCCGGCCCGTGCGCAGATCGAGCCGCCGGGTCAGGTGGGGGCCGAACTCGTAGCAGCTGATCAGCCCGAGCGCCCGCCGGACGAGCCCCATGGGGTAGAGGGTGGGCGACTCGAGCATCAGGGCGTCCGGCCCGAGTCGGGCCTCGCGCAGGACCGGCGGCAGAAAGACGGTCTCGTCGATCCCCGGCGGCAGGTCGAAAACGTACCGGAGCCGGTCGCCCTCGTGGACCAGCTCCATCGATCCCGGGACCGGTTCGCAGCCCGGGGCCGTCGCGGAAAAACGCATGACGAAGCGGTCCTCGCGGGCCTTGGCCCGGTCGTCGCACCCGAGGGCGAAGGCATAGGTGCAGGTGCCCGGCGCAATCTCGACCCTCCGGCCGTCGGGCAGGGCGAGGGGCGACATCCTCACCGGCAGGGTCAGCTCGACCTCGACCCCGAGGTCGCGCCCGCACGCGATCCCCGCGTTCTGGAGGTAGGCAAGGCCCCCCTGGAGCGAGATCGCGTTCGCGAGCCCCGTCCGGGCGATGTCGCGCAGGAAGAGGAATCCGTGGATCAGGTTCGACTTGCCGGCCGCGTTCCGGCCGACGAGGAGCAGGAAGGGCTGGAGCCGGAGCTCCGCCTCGCGAAACGAGCGGAAGTTCCGGAGGGTCAGGGCCGTGATCGCCATTGTCACGGATATCAGCGGGTCGCGACTTGATGGTTCCTATCGGTCGCAGGGCGCGGCCGTCGACGACCGGCTGACCAGGAGGTTCATCGCGCGGGTCTTCATGTTCTCGCGGACGAGGACGTCGCGGAGGTAAACAACGGAGCCGTACGGCGCCTCGAGGAGGGCGCGGTTCCCCGGGGTGACATGATAGGCCGGGAGGACTGCGAAGATTGGCTGCCGTGCCGTGCCGTCGCAGACCTTGAAGACGTGGTTCTTCGCGTCGCCGAGGTCGCCCGACATCACGGCCGCGAGGACGGCGATCCGGCGGTTGACGTGTTTCCGGAGCTGCGAGAGAGGGGCCGTCCGCCGCCAGTCGACCCCGGGGCAGTCGAGCCGCGGCGGCGGCTGCCGGCAGAGCACGGCAGCCGCGAACTTGATGTCCGTGTTCCGGTAGCGGTACGGCTCAGGAGCGCCTGCGGCGAGCGCCTCCTGCAGGCGCGTCGGCCGGATCGCGGGCGCCTCCTCGAACGACCAGCACGGCACGGGGCCGCAGGGCGAGCCCCAGAGGAACCGGCAGGGATGGCGGAGATGGAGCCCGGTCCTGAGGAGCTCGCGCTGGACCTCGCGCAGGCCGGTCGCGTTCTCGAGGTCGGCCGGTTCGACGAGCAGGACCGTGCCGTTCTCGGAGAGACGCGAGGCCCAGCGCATGACCGTCGCGGCCTTCGCGGCGGGGTCGCCGGGGAGCTCGTTGAGCAGGTTCGAGAGGACCAAAAGGTCGATCCGGTCCGGGACCTTCGCGTCGTCGACGGCCCCGGCGTCGGCCGCGAGGGCCGGGCGGACGCGGACCCGGTCCCCCGGTTCCATGAACCCGCGGACCAGGTGGCGGCAGGCCTCGCGGTGCTCCTCCGAGGGCTCGACGGGCAGTACCTCGGCCGAGAACCCGGGCAGGTGCCGCCCGAGCGTGAGGAGCGCGAGCGGGACAACGCCCGGCCCGGTGCCGAGGTCGACGACCCGGGCCTCGCGGGGCAGGAGCCCGTCGGCCGCGAGCCGGGCGAGGAGGTGACCGGACTGGAAGTAGTAGACCGGGAACTGGTACGCGAGGTAGGCGAGGACGGCGTAGCCGCTCCGGTACGAGATCTGTCGCTTCTCACCGGACTTCCAGTACCCGCTTTTCTGCGCAACGACGGCCCGCCGGAGCCGCTCCAGGACGACGGGGTCGTCGAGCGATTTCGCGGTCTTGGCGGCGACGTAACCCTCGACCAGGGCCTCGAGCCCCTCGGGAAGTCGGCCCCTCGCGAGGAACTCCCGGAACGGCCGGAGGTCGCCGGAAGACGGGGTGAAGGGTTCGGCCCCGGGGGTCATGTCATGGCCGCCTACGCTCCGGCCGATTCGTCCGCGAGGTAGAGGCCGGCGAGCCGGTTGAACGGCCCCTCGCCGAGGTTCGCGGCGAGGGCGGCGGCCCGGTACTTCCAGTTGCCGGGCTGGAGGGCCGCGCCCCGGCGGAGGTAGTCCCGCCCCTTCTCGAAATCGCCGGCCCGTGCGTACTGGAGGCCGAGGCGGACGTAGTGCTCGGCCAGGATCGCCGGATGGGCCGCGAAGTCGTCATGGTGGAGCTCGAGGATCCGCTCCATCGAGCGGTAGATCCCCGTGCGGTTCTCGGAGATCCCGGCCGGGTCGTAGCGCGAGTTCAGGAGGGGCTCGTCGATGTACCGGAAC
>DAEF01000240.1:0-4484 GCA_002495225.1 Methanoregulaceae archaeon UBA288
GCCGGGAAACCCGTGGCAGATGATCCCCGAGAACCCGGCGGCGAAGACCTGCTCCGCGATCAGGTGGTTCGTGTTCGGGATGTCGGCGACCTTGAAGTCGGCGATCAGGGGGAGGTCGAGCGAGGCCAGGTCCTCGACGATCCCGAGCCCTGCCCGGAGGATCAGCGGGTACCCGAGCTTGAGCCGGTCGATGTACGGCGCGCAGGTCTCGGCGATCTCGAGCGCCTCGAGGGGGTCGGTCACGTCGAGGGCGAGGATCAGCTCAGCCATGCCGCGCCTCCAGCCGCTCGAGCAGGGCCGCGGCCATGAGCGGGAAGGTGATGGTCGCGTCCGCGTAGACGGTCACGGCGTCGGCCCCCTCGGCGAGCTTGCCCCAGGACCGCGCCTCGTCGAGCGTTGCGCCCGAGAGCCCGCCGAGGTCGGGGCGGTCCCCGGTCAGCTGGACGGCGTACGAGAAGCCGTTCTCGGTCATCAGCATCGACTGGAGGATGTAGTTCTTGGGCACGCCGCCCCCGACCAGGAACGCCCCGGCGCGCTTCGCGCCGAAGCAGCGGTCGAGCAGGCCCGGCATGTCCCGGAACGCGTCGACGGTCACGCGGTGGGTCTGGTCGAAGAGCCAGTACTGAAGGCCGATCATCGAGTCCTGGATCGCGGGGCAGTAGACGGGGACGCCCTTTGCCGCCGCCGTCGCCAGGATCCCCGAGGGGAGCCGCCGTCCCAGGTGGGCGAGCAGCTCCTGGATCGAGAGGACCTTTCCCTCTGGGAGCTCGGCGAACGCCTCCTGCATGAACTCCTCGAACCGGACGAACGCGGCGTTCGGGAGGAAGACGTCGTAGATCCGGTTGATCTCGTCGTGGCGGAGCGCGACGTCCGAGCAGTCGGCCGTGCCGCGGTAGTGGGAGCACCCGATCGCCTCGATCACGTCGTGGGTCAGGTTCGCGCCGGTCGAGACGAGCACGTCGATATGGCCGCGCTCGATGAGGTCCGCGACGATGCCTCCCATGCCGGCCGGGACCATGGCCCCGGCGAGGCCGAAGAACCGGACCGTCTCCGGGTCGGTCAGCATCCGCTCCCAGAGGTCGACGCCCCGGGCGAGCGAGCCGCCGTTGTAGGCGCCGGCCCGGCCGAGCGCGTCCACGAGCGCCCCGGCGGTCATGCCGGGCCGGATCTCGACCTGCCGGACGGGTTCACCGCACTCCATCGGGTTGATCATTGGCACTCATCCATGATAACGGATCGTCATGGCCGGTGGGGGGGGCCGGGCAGGGGCTCGTCACGAACGCCGAAAGGCGCTGCGCGTCCCTCCGGACGTCAGGTGGGCGCGTCCCCGTGCGCTTCTCCGCCCGCTCACTCCTTCCAGACGAGATACCCCTCGTCGTCGAGCGTGATCCGCCCGGCAGCGAGCAGGTACGCGACGACCTCCGCGACGGCCGGCGGCTCGAGCTCCCCGGCGAGGGCCGCCGCGAGATCGCCCGGCCGGAACGAGCCGGGGTGCTCCCGGACGAGCGCCTCGACTCCGAGGACGGGCCCGGGCCGCGCGCGGCAGCCCGGCCGACCGCTCTCCCGCGGGCGCGTCCCCTCCTCGAACGGCTCCATGCCGATCCGTGCGGCCGGGACGGGGATAACCGGTTCGTCTCCCCTCATTCCCCGCCCGCGCCGGGGTCGAGGAGCGGGGGCCCGCGGCAGAGCGGCCGGGCCAGGTGGCGGCGCGCGATAGGCGGGACCTCGTACCAGCCGGGCGCGATCGTCCGCTCCTCGACCACGACCTCGGGCTCGCGCGCCCTCGCCCCGCAGGCGCGGCACTTCCAGCCCTGCTGCCGCCCCGCCGAGGTCGTGCGCCGGCCGCAGACCGGGCAGGGCGGGGGACGGGTCGCCCTGCAGGCCGCGACCTCGAGGACCGACACCTTCTCGAGGTTGAGCGAGCCCTGCCGGTACGAGCCGCAGGCCAGGACCCGGTCGCCCGGCCTGAGCGCGCGGACCGCGTTCCGGAAGCCCTTGGTCGGCTCGTAGGCCATGCACCGGAGGCGGTCGCCGCCGTCCTCGACCAGGACGGTCACGTGCCCCCCCTCGCCCGTCGCCGGCCGGGCCGCGACGGTCCCCTCGACCGCGTACGACCGCCCCTCCCGGAGCGAACCGCACCGGCCCGGCACCAGGTGGGCGTCGGTCCCCTGGTTCGTGGTCCAGCAGGTCTCGAACGCGACCGGCTCGGAGGAGACGAGCGCGCGGGCCCGGCCGACCCAGTCCGGGCTCTCGCCGCGGACCCCGAAGAGGACCGGGTCGGGCGTGTGGGGCACGCAGACGACCGCGCCGCTCTCATGGTCGACCGAGTCCCAGGTGTGCGGGAAGGTCGCATCCTCGGCCCGGAAGAGCGAGCCCGGGTCCACCGCGCGAGGCGTGCCCCAGCGGGACCGCTCGCGGTACGCGAGGAGCTCGCAGGTCCGGTCGGGCAGCTCGGCCGCGACGGCCGCCGCCGCCCCGATCAGGCCCCGCGCGTTGCCGTATCCCCGGTACCGCGCGCCGGCTCCGTCCAGGGCATCGATCGTGTCGCCGACCGTGCAGAGGTCGGTCACTGCCCGGCGGTAGCAGGCGAGCGGCAGGGGCCGCTCGGCAACCACGACCCCGGGGTTGGTCATGGGCGCGTCGAGCGGCGCGAACTCCTCGACCGCGGCGCACGCCATCGCGAACGCGAGTCCGGGATCGCCCTCGGCCAGGAGCGCGATCGCCGCGTTGCCCCTCGTCCGGAACGGGGCGTTCGGGTTGAGCCGGACCAGACGGCGCTCGCGGACGACCACGCCGGAAGCCTCGAGCCGCCGGG
This sequence comes from Methanoregulaceae archaeon UBA288, assembly GCA_002495225.1. Taxonomy (GTDB): domain Archaea; phylum Halobacteriota; class Methanomicrobia; order Methanomicrobiales; family Methanospirillaceae; genus UBA288. The sequence goes on from DAEF01000240.1 coordinate 2,816, forward strand.
CCAGCACGGCCCCGAGCCAGGTCGTGCAGAGGCCGCCCGGCGCGTCCGTGTCGTCGAGCCCGATGCGGATGCACCCGATCGCCATGATTATACCTTCCGTGGGCGATACGTCTCATTAAGCCCGATGGTGCAGGACCGGCTCGTGAACAAGGCGGTCAGCGTCCTCCTGATGGCAGGCTTCGCCTGCTCGGAGCGGTGCAACCTCCGCCCACGCTCTTTCGACCTCGTAGCCAAGCGCACGGACCTGCTCCTGATCGTCAAGGTCGCGAGTCCGATCGACAACGTCTCCGAGGAGATCGCGCGGGACCTGGACCTGGTCGCGACCCACCTGGGCGGCCTGCCCCTGATCGTCGGCGAACGCGGGCGCGACACCGAGCTCGAACGCGGCGCGGTCTACCTCCGCTACGGGATCGCGGCCGTTCACCCCGAGACCCTCTACGACTTCTTCGTCGAGGAGGTCCCCCCGCTCGTCTACGCCTCGCCCGGCGGGCTGTACGTGAACATCGACGGCGACGTGCTCCGCGCGCTCCGCGAGCGCCGGAACCTCTCCCTCGGCGACCTCGGCCACGCGCTCGGCGTCTCGCGGCGCACGATCAGCAAGTACGAGGCCGGCATGGGCACCACGCTCGAGATGGCGGTCAAGCTCGAGGAGTTCTTCAATGCCGAGGTGATCGAGTCGATCGACCTGCTTGCCTACTCCTCGCACTTCGAGGCGGGGGCCGCCCCGCCCGAACCCGCCCCCGAGACGGCGGCGCTCGCCACGCTCCGGCGGCTCGGCCTCGAGCTCCACCACCTCCGGCGCGCCCCGTTCCAGGCGATGGGCCACTACGGGGAGCAGACGATCCTGGCCGGGTTCGGCTCGGCCCAGAAGGTGACCAAGCGCGCGGGCCTGATCGGCAACCTCTCAGAGATCACGCACACGCACGCGGTCTGTGTCACGGTCGAGGAGGTGCGGCAAAAAAGGATCGGCCGGACCCTCCTGATCGGCACCGAGGCGCTCGGGCGGCTCGAGGACGGGCACGAACTGCTCGATCTGATCGGCTAGACCCCCAATTCTTATATAGAACCACAAACCAAAATTATCGACACATCAGGTGATACTCTTGTCGCAACAGCTTACCGGACAGCCGATATTCATCCTCAGGGAAGGGTCCTCGCGTACCCGCGGACGGGACGCGCAGGGCAACAACATCGCGGCGGCGAAGGCCGTTGCGAACGCAGTCAGGACCACACTCGGCCCGAAGGGCATGGACAAGATGCTCGTCGACACGATCGGCGACGTCGTGATCACGAACGACGGCGTGACGATCCTGAAGGAGATGGACATCGAGCACCCGGCCGCCAAGATGATGGTCGAGGTCGCCAAGACGCAGGACGACGAAGTCGGCGACGGCACCACCTCGGCCGTCGTGATCGCGGGCGAACTCCTGAAGCGCGCCGAGGAGCTCCTCGACCAGGACGTCCACCCCACGGTGATCGCGGCCGGGTACCGGCTCGCGGCCGAGAAGGCCCAGGAGATCCTCAAGGAGATCGCGATCCCGATCAAGAAGACCGACCTCGCCCTCCTCAAGAAGATCGCCGAGACGGCGATGACGGGCAAGGGCGCCGAGGCCTCCAAGGACAAGCTGACCGAGCTCGTCGTGAAGGCGGTCAGCATGGTCGCCGAGGA
>DAEF01000240.1:4531-7529 GCA_002495225.1 Methanoregulaceae archaeon UBA288
CTGATCGACAAGGAGCGGGTCCACCCGGCCATGCCGAAGAAGGTCACGGACGCGAAGATCCTCCTCCTGAACGCCCCGGTCGAGTTCAAGAAGACCGAGGTCGACGCCGAGATCAACATCACGAGCCCCGACCAGCTCCAGGCCTTCCTCGACGAGGAGGAGCGCATGATCCGCTCGATCGTCGAGAAGATCGTCGCGTCGGGCGCGAACGTCCTCTTCTGCCAGAAGGGGATCGACGACATCGCCCAGCACTACCTCGCGAAGGCCGGCATCTTCGCCCTGCGCCGCGTCAAGAAGTCGGACATGGAGAAGCTCGCCCGGGCCACGGACGCCTCGCTCGTCTCGTCGATCGACGCGATCACGGCCGAGGAGCTCGGTTTCGCGGGCCTCGTCGAGGAGAAGAAGCTCGCCGGCGAGGAGATGACCTACGTCACGGGCTGCAAGAACCCGAAGGCGGTCACGATCCTCGTGCGCGGCGGCACGGACCACGTGGTCGACGAGCTGAACCGCGCCCTCGAGGACGCGATCCGGGTCGTCTCGGTCGTCGTCGAGGACGGCAAGTTCGTCGCGGGCGGCGGCTCGCCCGAGACCGAGCTCTCCCTCCGGCTCAAGGACTACGCGGCGTCGGTCGGCGGCCGGGCCCAGCTCGCGATCGAGGCCTTCGCCTCGGCCCTCGAGATCATCCCGCGCACGCTCGCCGAGAACGCGGGCCTCGACCCGATCGACATGCTCGTCGAGCTCCGCGCGGCCCACGAGAAGGGCATGAAGACCGCGGGCCTCGACGTCTTTGCGGGCCACCCCGGCGACATGCAGGCGGCCGGCGTGATCGAGCCCCTGCGCGTCAAGACCCAGGCCATCTCGTCCGCGGCCGAAGCGGCCGTCATGATCCTCCGGATCGACGACGTCATCGCCGCGTCCAAGTCGGCGGCCCCGCCGGGCGGCGAGATGGGCGGCGGCATGGGTGGCATGCCCCCCGGCATGGGCGGCATGGGCGGCATGGGCGGCATGGACTTCTGAAGTCCGGCCCCGCACATCCCCCTTTCCTGCCCTTCTTTCACACCCATTCCCTTTTTTTGAGCTTTCCCGCGAGCCGCGCGGCTCGCCGACGGCGTTACCCGCTAGAAGAACGCGCCGTCCGCGGCCTCCCACCGGCGGACGCCGGCGGAGACGAGGAGCGCGGCGGGTACCATGAGGAGCAGGGCCGAAAGGCCGAGCCAGGGCTGCAGGAAGGCGAGCGCGACAAGGCCGAGGACCGGAACTCCGACGCCGGCGAGGTAGGCCGCGAGCACCTTCGGGTCGTAGACGAGCACGTTCGGCGAGAGCCCGGCCAGGTAGACCGTGACCGCGACGGCCCAGGCCGAGAGGCCGAGCGCGAGGCCGATCGCGGGCAGGGCGACCGCGCCCCCGCCCGTCGCGAGGGCCGCCGCGAGCACGATCCCCGTCGGCACGGCCTGGAGCAGGCCGAACGAGGTGAGCTTGGACCGGATCAGGGTCCCCACCCCGACCGGCAGGCAGCCGTACGGCCCGAGGGCGTCGAACGCGGTCAGCCAGGTGTAGACCGTCGAGCCGAGCACGCCCGCGAGCACGGCGAAGAGCAGGAGGACGCCGTGCGGCGGCAGCACCCGGTCCAGGAGCGAGAGCAGGAACCAGCAGAGGCCGAGCGGGAGGAGGAGCGCGAAGAGGACCTGGCCGACCCCGCCGCCGCTCCGCCAGAGGTCGAGGAGGTCCTTCGCCGCGAGCGCCGGGTGGGGCAGGCAATCGAGCCGGCGGGCAAGGCCCGAGAACCGGTCCGGGTGGCGCCGCTCCCCGCCGGCCGACCCCGGCCGGAAGAGCAGGAGCGAGACCGCGAGCGCGGCCCCGATTCCGGCGAGGGTCGCGGCGAGGAGGGGCCAGGAGAACGAACGATAGAGGACGAGGGGCGGGAACGGCGGCAGCCCGCCCGTCGTGAAGACGACGGCGGCGGCGCCGGCCGCGAGGATGGCTCCGAGCACGGCGAACGCGGTCTTCGACCGCCCCCAGACCGTGCTGAGCAAAAAGAGGACCGCGAGCCCGACGAGGAACGCGAGAAGCAGGGTCAGGGCGAGGCGGAGCACGGTTCCGGGCGCGAGCCCGGCGAACGGCGAGGCGACGGCGACCCCCGCGATGACCGGGAGGATCCAGAGCAGGAGGTAGTAGACCGTGTCCTTCGCGACGAAGACGGCGAAGATCCGTCGCTCGGAGAGGGGCAGGGTCCGGGCCGCGTACGCGACGAACGAGACCTGGCCGAAGCGGCGGTTCATGGCCTCGTTCCCGGCAAGCCCGAACCCGCCGACCATGACCCCGACAAGGAGGAAGAGGAGGTGGACGATGGTCGCGAGGTCGCCGGCCGGCAGGGCCGCGTTCACCACCGGCACCAGGACCGTGCCCATGCAGGCCATCGCGCCGACCAGGACCGGGAAGAGCGCGAACCCGACCGAGCCGAAGAGCTCGGCGTGGACCCGCCACTCCTCCCGCATCATCGCGACGAAGAGGTCAGGCATGGGCGGGGTCCCGGCCGACCAGCCCGAGGAAGACCTCGGGCAGGTGCCGGCCCGTCTCCCGGAGGTCGTCGGGCGTGCCCGTGTGGAGCAGGTGGCCCCGGTGGAGGATCGCGTAGCCCGTGCAGATCTCCTCGGCCACCTCGAGGATGTGGGTCGAGAGGAAGATGGTGTTCCCCTGCCGCACGTAGTCGACCAGGAACTCCTTGACCTGGTGCTGGACGATCGGGTCGAAGTTGACGAGCGGCTCGTCGATCAGGGCGAGCGCGGGGCGGTGGAGAAAGGCCTGCGCGAACATCAGCTTCTGCCGCGTGCCGCGCGAGAGGTCCTTGCAGAGGACGTCGCGCTTGTCGTCGAAGTCCAGGAAGTCGAACCACCAGGAGCCGGCCTCGTCGGTCCCGTCGAGGCCCCGGACCGAGCCTACGAACCGCAGGTACTCCTCGGTCGTCAGGAACGACGGCGGGGTCTCCTGCTCGGGGATG
>DAEF01000040.1 GCA_002495225.1 Methanoregulaceae archaeon UBA288
GGGCGGAGAGGGCTTGCTGGTTCATGGGCTCGGGTCGTGGGGGCGGAACGGCCCGATTATCGCCGATGCAAGTGCGAAGCGCCGCGCGCCTTCAGCCCCCCTTTCAGGCTTGCGCGGCGGGCACCGGCGGGCGGTGCAGTGCGTCGAGGCGGGCAAGGAGCGCCTCCGGCACGGTCTCGACGATCGCCGTGGCGCCTATGTAGATCGCGCCTTCGTTGCCGTCGAGGGTGAGCACCGCGCCTTCGGGCAGCACGCGCTCGCCAAAGTGCACGGCACGCGCGGCCTCGTCGATGTGCAGCGCCTCGCAGCCGACCAGGCACACCTTGCCGAGCTGGCGGGCCACCACGGCGGCGTGCGAGGTGCGACCGCCGCGCGCGACGAGCAGCCCTGCCGCCGCGTGGATACCGGCGATGTCGTCGGGTGACGCGGTCGGTCGGACCAGGATCACCCCGCCCGTCGCCGCCTCGCCCTCGGCCCGTTCGCCGGTGAACGCAATCGCGCCGGAGGCGACACCGCCTGAGGCCGGCGTGCCGGCGCCGAGGGGCTCCCCGCCGCCCGCGACCCGCCGGATACGGATCCCATCCAGGTCGATCTCCGCGAGCTGAGCGATCGCTCGTTCCGAATCGATCACTCCCTCGTCGACGAAATCGACCACGATCTGCAGCGCCGCCATCGGGGACCGCCTGCCCGCCCGGCTCTGGAGGACGAAGAGCCGCCCTTCCTCGATCGTGAATTCCATGTCCTGCATGTCGCCGTAGTACCGCTCGAGGCGCGCACCGATCCGGGCCAGCTCGTCGAACTGCTCGGGCATCACCCGTGCGAAGGCCAGCTGGTCCAGGCCGGACTGCTCGCCCGAGACCACCTCCTCGCCCTGGGCCCCGAACCGGAAATCGAGGAGCAGGCCCGGGTGGCCGCTCCAGGGATTCCGCGTGAACGCGACCCCGGCCCCGGAGGACGACCCGAGGTTCCCGAACACCATCGCTTGGACCGTGACCGCCGTCCCCCGGGCCTCGCCGGCCAGGCCCAGACGCCGGAAAGCCTCGGCCCGGGGCCCGCCCCAGGACGCGAGCACGGCCTCGGTGCACGCCGTCAGCTGTTCCTCGGGGGAAGCCGGAAACGGCTCGCCGGCGTCGGCGTGAACCCGCTCGAACTGCCCGGCCAGCGCCTTCAGGCTCCCGGTGTCCAGTTCCGCCTCGTCCGGCACGCCCTCTTGGTCCATCGCGTCGCGCAGGAGAACGCGGTATCGCGACGGGTCGTGTCCACGGACCACCTCGCCGAACTGCGAGAGGAGCCGCCGGTAGCAGTCCCAGGCAAAGCGCGGGTTGCCCGTGCGGAGAATGATGCCGTCGACGGTCTCTCGCGAGAGGCCGACGTTCAGGATCGTCTCCATGATCCCCGGCATCGAGGCCGCTGCCCCCGAACGGACCGAGAGCAGGAGCGGGCGGCGGGTATGCCCGAACCCGAGGCCGGTGGCGGACTCGAGCTCTGCCGTCCCCTGCGCGAGAAGAGTCCCCGTCCACTCCGGGAGCACCCGCCCACCCTCGAAGTACTCCACGCATGCGTCCACCGGCAGAGCGAAGCCCGGAGGCACGGGGATCCCGATCTCGGCCATCTCGGCGAGGACCGCGGCCTTGTTGCCGTAGCGCTCCCGCGGGGCTCCCCCCGTGTCCCGGTTCGTGCCGAATACAGCGATGGCCGGCGTCATCGCCGGAGCTCCTCGAGGGTGTTGTCGTGCAGGACGTAGACGGCCTTCATCAGGGAGTTGGTCGACTCTTCGAGGGTCCGCGAGAGCTCGGTGCAGGCGTGGAGCGGGCCGGCGTCGCGGACTTCGCGGACCAGGCAGCGCTCGGTCCGCCGCAGCGCGCCGTCGGCCTCCTCTTCGAGCGCGATAACGCGGTTCGCCGCGGTGAAGAACTCCTGCAGCTCCTCGCGGCTCGATCCGGCCCGCGTATACTGGGCGGCCGACAGGGCGCGGATGAACTCGCGGCCGGCCGAGACGGCGAGCCCTGCCATCTCCTCGAGCCCCTTCATACTCTGTGGGTACCGGCTGGCGTCGGAGAGCAGGGTGGTATGGAAGCAGCCCTCCTCCAGGTAGTCGAGGGCATCGTCCTGGGCGGTGATCAGGCTTGAGAAGAATCCCATCTCCTCGATCCGGCCGGAGAGGGTGCGGACCTCGGAGACGATCAGGTCCGCCTCGCGCTCCCAGCGCTTGGCACGGGTCGCATTTCGCGCGAGGCGGTCGAGGCCCGAGTCCGCGCGAAGAGCGATCACCGAGGTTTCGAGGACGAGGGCGACGTCGATCATCAGGGTTGCGTGGGCCGTGCACCGCTCGAGCAGCTCGGCCTGCGCCGTGCGGAAGTAGCGGAGGAGCTCTGCGCGGCACCGATCCTGGATCAGAAGCCGGGGTTCGCCCCGCAACAGACCGTGCGCCGCCGTTCCGAGGACCCACGAGAGGTACTCCATGGTCTTCTCACGCCCGAGGATCTGGTGGAGGGGCTCACCGTAGCGGAGCGGCACCCGGGCGGCGAGGTCGAGGGCCGCGTAGATCAGNNGGCGGTCCCCGCCGAGCTCGAGGAACCCCCGGTGGCCCACGTTGTCTCGCGCGGCCTTCCGGATGACGGCCACCGCGTCCTTGTTGAGCAGAAAGTTCCGGAGCTGCTTGCGAGCCTTGTTCCAGTCGATCAGGTAGACCAGTCGCGAGCCCAGGTGGTCGAGGAACGAACGGAGCTCGTCAACACCAGCGTCCGAGTAGGTCCCGATCGTCAGGTGGTAGATCCCCCCGGTCTGCTTCCCGGGGCTCCGCCGTGAGAGCGTGTCGGACCACGCCACGTCCCGGTCGCCGAAGAGCGACTGGAAGAACGCGAGGCGGGCCATGTGGACGTCGGTGTAGGTGATCGTGACCGTCGAGCCCGTGACCGTGACAACGAGGACGTGTGCCTCCGTGACCCCGATGTCGTTCTGGATGACGAGCCGCTCTCCGGCCCTCGTTACGGTCGTGCCGAGGCCCGGGTGGTTGAACTTCAGGGGGGCCGTCCGGTTCAGGCCACCCATGAAGGCCCTCACCAGTTCCCGGTCCATGTCGTCGATCAGGTAGGCCCTGGCGCCGTCGACGGTCTCGGTGGCGAGCCGGTTGAGGAGCCCGTTGAGCTCGCGGTGGAGGTCCATCACCAGCAGGTGGAGACTGTCGCCGGCAGCGCGGTCGCCCGAGGTGATCGCCCTGATCCGGTCGCCGTCGATCTCGTCGGGGGCGTCCTCGCGGACCGCGTCCAGGAGCGCCGCCTGCCTGGTTCGCAGCGCGTCGACCCCGGGAGTGTCCGTAACGACCAGGGGGCGGAGCATCTCCTCGCTCGCGATGCGGGTGCCCCGGAGGATCCGGTCGAGGTGCGGGACCCGGTACAGCCCGGTTCCCTGCCGGAGAGCGCTGGCTACGACCCCGTCGAGGGCGGGTTCGTCGATTCCGGCCGCCTCGCGCTCCTCGCGCAGTGTCGAGGGGGTCTGGCCCGGGTGGTCGGCGCGCAGCCGTGCGGTCTGGAGGAGTGAAAAGTAGTACTTGATCCGGTCGTTCGCGACGAGTGCCTGCTGGACGAGGGCGGGGAGCAGAATGGCCTGCTCACCGAGCTCGGCGATGATCGCTGCCTTCTGGGTCATGTGTGCCGGCCTTAGCTTGAGATTATTCGAACTCGTATAGGAAGCCTTCGAAGGGGCGCAGGAGACCGGCAGATGCAAGCCGCCGGAACGCCACACCCTGAGCGGTGCACCGATGTTCCAGAAGGAGGTTGCCGTGCAGACCCGCGGCGAGGGAGAGGTCGTCGACATGACGGCGGAGGTGGCCGGAGCCATAATGGAGAGCGGCCTGGTGTCCGGCCTGGCGAACGTCTTCGTCGGCGGTTCGACGGCGGCCGTGACGACGATCGAGTACGAACCGGGGGTGCTCGAGGACCTGGCCCGCACCCTGGACCTCATCGCGCCGCGCGAGGGCGAGTACGCCCACGACCGGGCCTGGGGCGACGGCAACGGCCGGTCGCACGTCCGGGCCGCGCTCGTCGGCCCGTCGCTCTCGGTCCCGTTCCGAAACGGCCGGCTCCTGCTCGGCACCTGGCAGCAGGTGGTGCTGCTCGAGCTCGATGTGCGAAAGAATCGCTCGAGGACCGTCGTGGTCACTGTCACCACTTGAGACCGCGTATAAAATGCGTGTCAGGTGCTGTCCTGAAAAGAAAAATGAGGTGAGACTATCCTAATCCAGGGGAATCGTCTCCAGTTGGGAGACCAGTTCCCATATCCGGGTCCGGGCGTGAACCGGCATGTTCGGGTCGTTGCTGATCTCGTCGATCTT
>DAEF01000081.1 GCA_002495225.1 Methanoregulaceae archaeon UBA288
GGAGGTGAGGACGCTCGAGGAGGCCCGGGGCGTCCTCTGCGACCAGGTCCCCGAGCCGAGGCGCCGGGACGGCCTCGGGTCGACCGGGGTGTCCGGGTCCCTCGCCCGGGGGAGTGCGGCGACGGGCCGGCGACCTCCTCGTCGGGTTCGATCCCGCCGGGACTCCCTCGCTCGACGGCGTCGTCGCGACGGGGCGGCTCTCCCCCGGAAATTTTCGGAGTCCGGGTCGAGCTCGCGGACAGACGCGTGTCAGGCCGGCCCTCCGAAGCCGGACCATCGGCGAGATCGTGCCGCCAGGAGCGGCAACCGGCCGACCGGGGCCGGCCCGCGGGACCTGCCCTGCGCCGCAGAGACGACGGCCCGATCCGCCGAGGGCGTCCTTCTCCAGGGCGGACCCCCCCCATGTTTTATTGCCCGGCAGGGGAAGAGACCACACCAGCGGTGGCTCCATCCTTCCCGGCCGGTGACCGGCGAGACCAGGGTCGGGCGGCCCGGTGCCCCACGTCGATGAAGGAGTCGGTTGCCTTGAACCCCCCGTCCCTGCTCAGGTCCGTCCTGCTCCGCCTTGCCATCGGCCTGGTGGCATGGATGCCGGCCACCTGCTCGGCCGGCGCTCCGTTCGAGAGCCTTCCGGACGCCTCCGAGACCGCCGGGGGCGGGGCGATCCCCCCGGGCACTCTTGCCAGCGAAGACGGGCCGGTGCCGCCGTCCCCCCTGCCGGGCGCCGCCGCAGACCTCCGGGACGGGGACCATTCGCACCCGGATCCCGCCCTGGTCGACCGGCTGTACCGGGACCTCGACGCCCGCCTCGGCACGTCGTCCAGCCGGCCTCGCCTCGTCCCACCACCGGTGTGGCGCGGCGGACTGGCGTCGAAGGGCACGGTCCGGGTGCCGGTCTTTCTGGTGGACTTCGCGGACGCACCGCACCTGGCAAGCCAGACGCCGGGCGACGTGCAGGAGAAGATGTTCGGTGCGGGGGATGCGTCCGAGTTTCCCGCCGAGAGCCTCCGCGCCTTCTACCAGCGGTCGTCCTACGACCAGCTGACGATCCAGGGCGACGTCTATGGCTGGTACCGGTCGCCGTACACCCGGGCCCAGTTCGAGCAGGAGGCCGCCGACTACGAGGCGCTCTACGCAGATGAGTACGGCGAGGGCATCGGCCCGAAATATGCACGGTCCCTGCTCGTCACCACCGTGCTCCGGGAGTACGACGCCCACGTGGACTTCTCGCAGTACGACAGCGACAACGATGGCCACATCGACGCGGTCTTCGTGAAGTGGGCCGGGGAGCGGGGAGAATGGGGCACCCTCTGGTGGGGAACCCAGGGGTATCACCGCTGGAACGCCACCTTCGACGGCAAGGGCGTCTGGAAGTTCGTCTCGTCCGAGTACTCGGCCGACAGCGCCAGGTACCCCGGCTACCCGTTCTACTCGCCCCTGGTCGACATCCACGAGACCGGCCACCTGCTCGGGCTGCCGGACTACTACGATTACGACATGACGGTCGGGCCCGACGGGGGCGTCGGGGGCTGGGACATGATGGACTTCAACCGGGGCGATCACAACGCCTTCTCGAAGTACCTTCTGGGGTGGCTCGTGCCGACCGTCGTCACGGAGGGAGAGCGGGTGATCGAGCTCCAACCCTCGTCGACCAGCACGAACGCCGTCCTGATCATGCCCGGGGCCTCGTTCCACTCCTACGAGGAGTTCTTCATGGCCGAGTACCGGGCACCGGGGACGGGCAACATCCCGAACACCGTCCCGGTCGTCTTCGGGGGGTTCATGACGGGGGTGGACGCCCCGTACACGACAGAGGGGCTGTTCGTCTGGCATGTCGACGCCCGCCTGAACCCGGAGGGAACGAACTTCGCGTACGACAATTCCTACACGGAGCACAAGCTCCTCCGCCTCATGGAGGCCGACGGCCAGGAACACCTGGAGCACGCATCGACGAGATACGACGGCTACTTCGATCAGGCGGACATCTACTCCCCGGGGAGATGGTTCGGCCCGTCGACCGTCCCGAACTCCTGTTCGTATGCCGGAGGGTCGACGGGTGTCGGGATCGACCGGATCGAACTGACCTCGACGGGCGTACGGGCGCGGTTCGCGGTCAGGAGCGTGTTGACGGTCCCCGGCGGCACTGCCCGCCCGACGGACACCGACAGCGACGGCCTGGTCGACGACGTCAACGGCAACAACCGCGCGGACTTCGCGGACGTGGTGCTGTACTTCAACCAGATGGCCTGGATTGCGGCGAACGAGCCGCTCGCGGCGTTCGACTGCAACGGTAACGGCCGGATCGACTTCGCGGACATCGTCTGGCTCTTCAACCACCTCTGACCATCCTTTCGCGGGCGAGGGCCGGCCCGCTACCCCATGCCTCACCGGGGCGGCCTGAGTTCGTCGACGCGCCGGGGTACGCGGGGGGCCTGGAGCCGTAGCGGGCTCGAGGGCATGGGAGGCGGGGGAACCGTGTCCGGATCGTCGTGGACCGGCCGTCGCCGGCGGTCGAGGACTCCATCGCCGCAACCGCGGCCGGCCGGCGGATGGGAGAGACCATGGGTGCAGGCGCCCCCCTCGCCATCCCCCGCGTCCGGCGAGGGCCGCGACGGCGCCGGAGGCTGTATCCGGACCGTGCCGGATCGGTGCCCGCTCCCCATCCGGCCGGCCGTCCGCCCCGGCCCTGCCGGAACCGTTTCGAAAGATATATCAGGCCCGGGACGAATCTGTGATAATCGCGCGTGGAGCGACAGACCCCCTTTGACGGCCTCGGGCCGGGCGCCATGCCAATCCTCCGCGCGGGAATGACCCCACTACCGCCGCTTCGGAGCGAAGCGGCCGGGAGGATATCATGCATTCCGCCACACTCACTCGGAGGCGCTCCCGCGCCCTCGCGCCGGCAGCAGTCCTGCTGCTGGCGCTCTGCCTGCTCGCCGTCGGCGCGCAGGCCCAGTCCGGCTCGCCCGCGCTCGCCATCAGCGAGCCCGGCCGCTACACCCTCGACCACGACCTCGCCGTCCACGAGATCGGCGTCCTGATCACCAGCTCGGACGTCGTCTTCGACGGCATGGGCCACGCCATCGTGGGCGCCGGCACCGGGACCGGCGTCTATGCCACCGGGTTCGCCAACGCGACCCCGGGCGGCCCCATCACGAACGTCACCGTCCGGAACGTCACCGTCCGCGACTGCGGCGCCGGCGTCTTCATCGGAAACGTGAACGGCTCCGTGGTCGAGGACGTCGTCGCCGAGCAGAACGGCATCGGCTTCGGATACGGCTACGCCGAGCAGGGCGGCGCCGAGCAGGCCGTCCTCCGCGACTCCGTCGCCCGCGACGGCACCGGGACCGGGATCGCCCTCGACTACCCGAGCGACGGCATCACCATCGAGCGCTGCACGATCACCGGAAACGCGAACGGCCTCGCGAGCGACCTCTCGGGCCGGCTCGCCGCGAACTCCCTCGTCGACTCCGAGGTCTCGGACAACGCCGGCTTCGGCATCTCGCTCAAGGAGAGCGGCCTCGCCATCCGCGGCTGCACCATCAGCGGCAACGGCGCCAACGGCATCCAGCTCGAGCACGCCGGCGCGACCATCGAGGCCAACCGGATCGAGAACAACGCCGGCACGGGCGTGCAGTCCACCGACCGCGGCGGCTCCACCATCACCTCGAACTGGATCGTCGGCAACGGCCAGGGCGTCGCCGTCGGCGGCGACTGGTCCTCCCGGGTCACGAACAACGTCCTGAACAACACCGACAACGGGTTCTTCGGGGCGGCCGAAGTCGGGCAGCTGAACGTCACCAGGACGGCCGGCCCGAACATCGTCGGCGGGCCGGAGCTCGGCGGCAACTTCTGGGCCTTCCCGAACGGCACGGGCTTCTCCGAGACGCACGCCGACACTGACGGCGACGGGTTCTGCGACGAGCCGTTCGTCGTCAACCCCGAGGAGGGCGTCACCGACTACCTGCCGCTCGCCCTGCCGAACGCCCCGCCGGTCGGCGGGGATCGGGGCTACTTCCTGGTCTCGACCGTCCCCGCGGGCGCCGCGATCTCGCTCGTGGACCTCTCGGGCACGGCGTACCCGCAGGGGACCACGAGCGCCGGGCCGCTCAACGTCACGGTCTACCTGACGGGCACGCCCATGCGCTCGATCGTCGCGAACCTCTCGGGGTACCGTGACGCGGTCTACACCATCGCGCAGTCCCCGGCGAAGGGCCAGACCGTCCCGGTCTCCCTGACCCTCGAGCCGGTCGGCGGCCCACAGCCGTACAAACCGCTCTCGGTCCCCGGCCGGATCCAGGCCGAGGACTACGACCTCGGCGGCTTCTCGGACACCACCCCCGGCAACAGCGGCGGGGCGTACCGCCAGGACGACGTCGACATCGAGGTCCAGGGCGGCGTCACGAACGTCGGCTGGATCCGGAACGGCGAGTTCCTGACCTACACCGCGAACGTCACGAAGGCCGGCGCGTACATCCTGCGGGCGCGGGTCGCGAGCCCGAACAGCGGCCGGACGGCCGCGGTCTCGGTCGACGGCACGCAGAAGGCGACGATCGCGGTCCCGAACACCGGGTCGTTCGCGACCTTCCGGACCGTCGAGGTCCCCGTCACGCTCGCGGCGGGCACGCACACCCTGAAGCTCGCCTTCGCCGGCGACGGCCAGAACCTCGACTGGATCGAGCTCTCCCCGCACGTCGAGCCCACGCCCACGCCGACGGTCACGCCGACGCCGACGCCCGAGATCGACGGGACGCCGTACAAGCCGCTCTCGATCCCCGGCACAATCCAGGCCGAGGACTATGACCTCGGCGGCGAGGGGGTCGCGTACCACGACACCACGCCCGGCAACGAGGGAGGCGCGTACCGCCACGACGACGTCGACATCGAGAAACTGGCCGGCCTCTCGACGCCGAACGTCGGGTGGATCCGCGACGGTGAGTACCTCAGGTACACGGTGAACGTCGCGCAGACCGGCGATTACTATATGGCTCTCCGCGTGGCGTCACCACATTCCTACCGGAACGTGGCCGTCTTGGTCGACGACGGTTGGCAGGAGATGTGGGTGTTGGTCCCGAACACTGGCTCGTTCGAGCGGTTCGCGACCGCCGTCGAATGGTCGACGCGTACCCGGCCGTCGGCTGGCGTCACCGCGACCATGACCCCGGCACCGACGGCGACGGGGGGCTTTACGTTCGGGAAGAACCCGGTTCACCTCACGGCCGGCACGCACACCCTGAAGCTCGCGTTCTCGGGCGACGGCCAGAACCTGGACTGGATCGCCTTCGCGCCGGTCGGCGTCACGACGCCGACACCCACGCCGACGCCGGGAGCGGGCGGGGCCTCGTTCGCGGCTGCCCCCCTGACATCGCCGAAGGGCTCGGCGGTGAAGTTCAGCCTGACCCCGGCGGCCGGCAAGACGATCGCATCGGCCTGGTGGAGCTTCGACGCGCCGGCGCACCTGAACACCTGGAACTCGCGGGCGACGAACCCGACCTTCTTCTACCCGCGGGCCGGCACCTTCAGCCCGCTCGTGAAGATCACGTACCGGGACGGCACGACCGAGACGGTCCAGCGGACCGGGTACATCCGGGCGACCTGAGCCGGCCCGCCCCGCCTCTTTTTCTTTTCAACACCCGGCGGGGGGGTCTCTCCGCCTCCGAATCCGTGCCGGTTATCTCGTCTCGCGACGACCTCATGATCATGGCACGGAGACCCCTCGTCTCTCGGGCGGACGCCTTCGGCGAGTCCGTGATCCGGGAGATGACCCGGCTCGCGCTCGAGCACGGCGCGGTCAACCTCGCGCAGGGGTTTCCCGACTTCCCCTGCCCCCCCGAGCTCAAGGACGCGGCCTGCGACGCCGTCCGCGCGGACTTCAACCAGTACGCGATCACCTGGGGGGCGCGGAACCTCCGCGAGGAGCTCGCCCGGAAGGTGGGGGCCTACAACGGGATCGAGCTCGACCCGGAGAGCGAGATCACCGTCACCTGTGGCTCGACCGAGGCCATGCTGGCCGCGATGCTGGCCCTGGTGGCGCCGGGCGAGGAGGTCGTGGTGCCCGAGCCGTTCTACGAGAACTACGGGCCGGACGCGATCCTCTCGGGCGCGGTGCCGCGCTACGTCTCGTTCCGCGACGACCTCTCGATCGACGAGGCGGCGTGGACGTCGGCCTTCTCGTCACAGACGCGGGCGGTCATCCTGAACACGCCGAGCAACCCGACGGGGAAGGTCTTCTCGCGGGACGAGCTCTCGTTCATCGCGGACCTCTGCATCGACCACGACGCGATCGCGATCACGGACGAGATCTACGAGCACATCCTCTACGACGGGCGGGAGCACGTCTCGATCGGGTCGCTCCCGGGCATGGAGGACAGGACGGTCACGATCGGGAGCTTCTCGAAAACCTACAGCGTGACGGGCTGGCGCGTCGGGTACGCCCTGGCGGACGCGGCCCTGACCGGCCGGATCCGGAAGATCCACGACTTTCTGACCGTCGGCGCGCCGGCCCCGCTCCAGCAGGCCTGCGTGGCCGCGCTGCAACTGCCCGCGGCGTACTACCGCGATCTCGCGGCGGACTACGACCGGAAACGGCGGCTCCTCCACCGGGGGCTGCAGAAGGCGGGCTTCGCCTGCGCGCTTCCCGAGGGCGCGTACTACCTCTTCGCCGAGATCGGCGGGTTCGGGATGACCGACACCGAGTTCGCCCGCCACCTGGTCGAGACGGCCGGCGTCGCGGCGGTGCCCGGGAGCTCGTTCTACCACGCCGGCGGCGAAGACCGGCTCCGGTTCACGTTCTCGAAGAGCGACGAGACGCTCGAGGAGGCCTGCCGGCGCCTCGAGACGATCTCCTGACCGGCCCCTCCGTCGCAGCGGCCCGGCCGGGCGGCCGATCACCGCGGCGCGGCGGTTCCCCTGCCCCGCCGGGCCACCCCCTTCTCCGGCCGGCCAGACCGCGCACCGTTCCCCTCGAGTCGCGTCGCTGCCCGCGCCCGGCCACCGGAGCGCACGGCTCCCTCGAGCCGGGGTGCCGGCGCCGGTGCGCGCCCCGCCGATCCCCCCCGTTTTCGCCGCCGGCCGAACCGCGAACCGTTCCGCGGGCGGCGCGGGCGAATTGTTAGGATATGTCCGAATGCAAAGACCTATTGTAAGGTACACGAAACAGCCCATTGTCATGGCTTCGTCATGTCTGCGTTTCTGGATCGGCGCCCTCGCGCTGATCGTGCTGCTGGGGTGCGCCGTCCAGGGCGCGGCGGCGGCGGACGACTACGAGTTCGTCGCGAAGTGGGGCTCTTACGGCTCGGGGCAGGCGGTAGACTCCCAGGAGTACGTCGCCGTCGATGCCGCGGGCAATCTCTACATTACCGACAGTGCGAATGACCAGGTCAGGAAGGTCAACAGCGCCCGAGCCCTCGTCGCGACATGGGGATCCGGGGGCTCCGGCGACGGCCAGTTCACCGATCCGATGGGGATCGCCCTCGATAGTGCCGGGAACGTCTACGTCGCCGACACGGCGAACCACCGGATCCAGAAGTTCGATGCGAACGGCACCTTCCTGGTGAAATGGGGCGAGCCAGGTAGCGGAAACGGACAGTTCTACCGTCCAGGCGGCATCGCGGTGGACGACACCGGCACCGTCTACGTCACCGACATAGGCAACAACCGGGTCCAGACGTTCACGTCGGAGGGCACCTTCATCGCGACGTGGGGGTCCGAGGGCTCCGGGGACGCGCAGTTTTACGGACCCCTCGGGATCGCTATCAACGGCGCGGGGGACGTCTTTGTCGCCGACAAAGGCAACAACCGGGTCCAGAAGTTCGATGCGATTGGTACCTTCCAGAGGCAGTGGGGCGGCGAGGGGTCGATGCTCGGGGAGTTCATCGATCCGTGCGGTATCGCCGTCGACACCGCCGGCACTGTCTACGTGGTCGACAACGGCAACAACCGCGTCCAGACGTTCGATGCGGACGGGATCCTGATTACGACGTGGGGGTCCAGGGGAACCGGTGACGGGCAATTTTCAAACCCCAGGGGTATCGCCGTCGACGCATCGGGCATCGTCTACGTCGCCGACCCGGAGAACTTCCGTCTCCAGATGTTCACCTCGGACGGTCTCTTCACCGGGTCGTCCCGGGATTGGCCCTCCCTCCCGGGCGTCCTGTTCAGAGACCCGGCGGGCATCGCCGTCGACGCTGCCGGCAACGTCTACGTCGCCGACTTCAGCAATTACCGGGTCCAGAAGTTCGATACCGACGGGAACTTCGTGACAATGTGGGGCACCGAGGGCACCGTTGACGGCCAGTTGGGCTTTCCGTATGCAATCGCTGTCGATGGCGAGGGCACCGTCTGGGTCAGCGTTTTTGTCACCGGGGACGGGCGGATCAGGAGATACACATCGGACGGTACCTTCATCGACACGTGGGGGACACCCGGTACCAGTCCAGGACAAGTAGGGCAGGCATCAGGGATCGCTATCGACACCTCCGGCAATGTCTACATCCAGGACTCGAACGGAGAGTCCCCGCGAATCCAGAAGTTCACGCCTGGCGGCTCGCTCATCGGATGGTCGTGGTGCAACACTCGCTCAATGATCGCCGTCGACCCCGCTGGTAACTGCTACTCTGCCGATGACGGCAGTAGCGAGGTGGGGAGCATCGGGGTTCTCAAGTTCGGACCGAGCTGCAACCTCATTGATTCCTGGGGGTCCGAGGGCTCCGGCGACGGGCAGTTCGCGTCCCCGGAGGGAATCGCCGTCGATGCCGCCGGCGATGTCTACGTCGTCGACTCGGGCAACCACCGGGTCCAGAAGTTCGATGCACACGGGACCTTCGTCACGAAATGGGGGTCCGAGGGCTCCGGCGACGGGCAGTTCTCCCTCCCCTTGGGCGGGATCGCCGTGGACGCCTCGGGCAACGTCTTCGTCACTGATTCAGGCAGCGCCATGGTCCCTGGTTCGGGCAACCACCGTGTCCAGAAGTTCGCCCCGGTAACCCCGAAACCGCCCGTCGCCGCCTTATCGGCGAACGTCTCGAGCGGCACGGCACCGCTGACGGTCCAGTTCACCGACGAGTCGACGAACAGCCCGTCGGGCTGGGCATGGGAGTTCGGGGACGGCGGGACGTCGGACGAGCAGAATCCCGTCCACGTCTACACCTCGGCCGGCACCTACACCGTGAACCTCACCGCCACGAACGCGGACGGCAGCAACAGCACCTCGGGGGCCGGGACCATCACCGTCAGATCCCTGGCGCCCCCGATCGCGGACTTCTCGGCGAACACGACCTCCGGCACGGCCCCGCTCGCCGTCCAATTCACCGACGCCTCGACGAACGCGCCGACCGCGTGGGCGTGGGAGTTCGGCGACGGCGGGACGTCGACCGAGCAGAACCCGCTCCACGTCTTCGTCTCGTACGGCACCTACACGGTGAACCTCACCGCGACGAACGGTGACGGCTCGAGCACGACGATGCAGACCATCACGGTGACCACCGGCCCATCGCCCCCCCTGCCCGTCCTGACGTCGACGCTCCCCCCGACGGATACGAACGGCGACGGGTTCTACGACGATGTCAACGGCAACGGCCGGGCGGACTTCGCGGACGTCGTCCTGTACTTCAACCAGATGACCTGGATCGCGGCGAACGAGCCAATCGATGCCTTCGACTACAACGCGAACGGCC
>DAEF01000153.1 GCA_002495225.1 Methanoregulaceae archaeon UBA288
GCCGCGACGAGCGGGACGAGCGCCTCCTGCTGGAGGAGGGGCTCGCCCCCGGTCACGCAGAGGCGGCGGCAGGGCCCGGCCGTCTTTCGGACGGTCGCGAGCACCGCGTCGTCCGCCATCTCGGTCCCGCCCTCGCAGGCGTATGCCGTGTCGCACCAGGCGCAGGCGAGGTTGCAGCCGGCCAGGCGGAGAAAGACCGTCGGCCGCCCCTGGTTCCGCCCCTCGCCCTGGAGCGAGCGGAAGACCTCCGATACCCTCATCGGACCAGTTCCGCGCAGGCGTTCGGGGACTCCCAGACCCGGATCGAGGTGACGCGCGCGGCCACGCCGACGGCCCGGCACTCGGCGTCCAGGTCGTCGGCGATGATCTTCGCCAGGAGCTCGCTCGTCGGGTCCCCGATGGTCGTGATAACCGGGTGGAACGCCTCGATGGCGGCCACCATCGGGTCGTCGCGGTTCAGCACGATCTGGTGGTCGAACCGCTGCACCACCTCCTTGATCCGTGCGTAGTCGAGCACGATGCAGCTGACCGGGTCGGGCCCCCCCTCGATCCAGACCTCCACCTTCCACCGGTGGCCGTGGAGGTTGTGGCACTTGCCCACGTAGTGGAGCAGGCGGTGCGAGGCGTCGAACTCGACCTCCTTGTAGATCCGGACGGTCATCATCACACATGGTCCCGGGAGAAATATATTATTGAGCCCGATACGCCGTGGAAAAACAGGGCGCGCGAAAGCGGCTGATATTGTGGAGGTGTGCGGCGGCTCAGTCCGCGGGTTCATCCGGCTCGCTCGGCGGGGCCGGCGGTCCCCCGGGGGTTNNGAGGAGCGCCCGCCCCTCGACAGTACGGAGGATGTCCAGAAAAGCCTCCGCCACAACGTGCATGGAGTGAGCTTGAGGCCGGGTCGGTATAGAGGGTTCCTATCGCGGTGTGAAAGTGAAAGCAGGCCGGTCAGAGCCGGCCGAGCTCCCGCTGCACGGCCGACCTGAACTCCTCGTTCGAGCGCAGCAGGTCGAGGAGGACCTGCCCGGTCCGGGTCCGCTCGTCCACCTCCGCGCGCTCCAGTTTCTCCTGGACGGCGGCCAGGACAAAGGCCGTGATATTCGGGCACGTCGCCCGGTTCGATTCGACGTACTCCTGAATCCGGCGCTTCAGGTCGCCGTCTATCCGGGCGTGCAGAGTATAGTCGGCCACGGCGCGCTCCTGTAGCACAGTGTAACGCAGAGAGAGATAAGCCGTTGTAGCCATTTGTAGCACAAAATAGCACAACGCTTTTCTTGTAGCACATTGAGTACCACATGTAGCACAACGAGGTGAGCCACACACATGATCGTGAGAGCGCGGGTCTGGGGCGAGACGGCGGCCATCGTCGAGGCGGCCTATGCCCGCGACCCCGAGATGACGCAGTCCCGGCTGGTCCGGGACGCCCTGCGGGCCTACGCCCGGGAACAGGCGATCGAGGTGCCGGCGTGCCCGGCATGACCGACGCGCCGCCGGTCCGGGTCCGGCGGGAGGTCGCCGACGTGATCGGCTGGTCGCCCGCCGCGCTCCGGGACCTCGAGCGTGCCGGGATCGTGCAGATCGTCGACCAGAGAGTTACCACTGGAATCAGACTATGAAAAATCAGGAGCATGGCCACTTCCCCACGGGAGCCAACCTCGGGGAATGCGCCGTTATACTATGTACCGGAGATGATGAAGGTTTCTCCGGCCTCGATCTTTTCGCCAGAACCATCTCGAATACCCCGCCGAACGAGCGGCGTATCCGGGGGTTCGGATGACCTGGGAAACGGTCGGCTCCGCCGGCCGGGCCGACGACTCGGACGACATCGCGATCCGGATCGCGGCCCCGGTCTCGCGCCGGTACCGGGTCCTGGCCGCGGACGCGCCGCGGGTGCTCGCCGGCTACCCGGGGGTCCTCTACAGCGAGGAGGGCGAGCCCATCGGCGACATCGAGAGCTCGGCCAGCCTGCGGATGCTTCTCGGCGCGTCCCGCGCCGGGCTCGGGTTCGTCGCGGACGGCGAGATCTGCCCGGTCGAGGTCGCCGCGTTCCTGATCGTGCGCGATCACCTGCGGGCGCACTACTACCGCGACGACGGGCCGATCGAAGTCCTGGGCGGGGGTGCCTGATGCTGTTCTGCTGGCGGAACTGCGACGGCGGCCCCTGCGAGCTGCGCGCGATCACGGACGAGGAGACGCCGCCGGTCTGCTGCGCGTTCGGCCTCGACATCGACCCGTGCTGGCACCTGATCCCGTCCGGCCGGTCCACGATGCCCCGGACGGGGGCCGACCTGCTGCCCGGCCCGTTCTGCGAGATCCCGGCGACTGCGATCGCACGGGCGACGGCCGAGGGCGGCCGGTACACCCTCGAGATCGGCCGCATCGACCGGCTCCTGGTCCTGGTCTCGCGGGCCGCGTTCAACGAGGCGGTGACGGCGATGGAGGCGATCAGCCGTGCAGCAGCGGAGTGATTCGACCGTCTGCGCCCGGTGCCGGGAGGAGACCGGGACCCACACTCACATACGACTCCGGCGCGTGGGCCGGGGGTTCGTGATCGAGCAGGACGGAGTCTGCTGGGCCAGGTTCCCATGCTCGCTGTCGGAGGCCGACGCGAGCATGGCGTTGCTGTATGGGCACCCCAGGGTTCGGGCAGCGAGGGAGGCGGTCCGTCGTGCAGCGGTGGAGTGACCCGGCCGCCTGCTCCCGGTGCAGGGAGGAGATCGGGCCGGTCGAGCTCCGGTACTCCCTGCGCACCTATCACCGGCCGCTCTGCGAGCGGTGCATCGAGGAGATCCGGAGCCGGAGGGGCGCGGAATGAAGTTCACCCCCGAGAACGCGCTGTCCGTGGTCTACGGCCACAAGTGCAGCACCGTCCGGCGCAAGCCGAAGGCCGAGCCCGGCGACGTGTTCCCAGTCGGTGAGTTCCGGTATCGTGTCCTCGACGTGATGCCGATGCCGGTGCACCGAATCGTCGGCGAGTTTTACCACTGCGAGGGGTTCGCGACGCCGGGCGATTGCATGGCCGGCCTGCAAGCCGTCTACCCGGACGTGGAGCTGATCACGACGCTCTGGCTGCACTTCTTTGCGAGGTGTCCATGACCCGCACGTTCGAGTGCGCCATGTGCCTGCCGGGCTGCACCCTCACGACGGACGAGGACGAGATCGAGGTCCCGTCGGCGTGCCCGTGGCCGGCGTCGGTCAACGCGCCGACGTGGACGGAGGCCGGGCCGTGACGCCCGGCGTGCTCGCGGTCGTGGGGGTCGCCGAATGGAGGCGCCGGAGGCCGGCATGATCGGCGGCCCGTGCCACCGCTGCCGCCACGCCCGCCCGGTGCAGAGCAGGGGCCACTGGTGCGCGCACCTCGATACGCCGGCGACCGGGAACGGCTGTCTCTGGTTCCGCTGCCGCGACCGCTGCACCATGCCCGACGGGAACGGGACGATCTGCCTCGTGACCGGCGACCTGCTTTCGGCCGGGCCGTGCCCCGTGGACTGCGAGCACCACCTCGGCGGGAGGGGGCGGACGTGCTGACGCTCGTCATCAACCCCGGCGGGACCGCGCGCAACGTGAAGATCGACGAGGCCCTGTATCACCTGGGCTTCGACATCCGCCGGCCGGATCACTGCCCGCCGCGGACGTCGAAGGAGAAGCGCCGGCATCGGAGGGCGCGCCACCGGCGGCGGCAGGAGCAGCGGGAGGCGAATCGATGAGTGCCCCGGCTCTCTCCCGGCGTCCCCGGCCCGGACCAGCGCTCCCGGTCGACGAGGAGGAGATGCGCCGGTGGGTGCTGTGGCTCATCGCCCGCGGGTACGCGGAGAGCACGGCCAGGCTCTGGGCATCGAAGATACGGACCGCCTACGCCCACGGCATCGGCTCGCCGGACGCGGTGGGGGACGAGTTCCTCAACTGGTCGAGCCCGTTGCGCTCCAGCCTCCGGCAGGCGCTCCGCGAGCTCGACGCGTTCAGGAGGGCCGGCCGGTGAGGTGGGTGTTCGTGAGCCTCCCGTCCGGCGGCCCCATCCAGATCGTGAGCATACAGAGCGAGCGGGACCGGTTCATGCGGTACTGCAACAGGGAGCGGATCCGCTGCGGCCTGATCCGCGTGGACGAGACCGGGATCGTCGTCGAGCACCCGGTGATCGAGGTCGAGTGATGGCCGTCCTCTCTCTCTCTCTCTCGTACTGTACTGTGGGTACCCAGTGGTACCCAGACACTGGGTACCCATGGGTACCCACTTCTGCGGAGGGGTGATCCGTGAGTTCGGTGAGAATCGACGCCAACGGCCGTGAGACCCACCAGGTATCGGTCTGGCTCCCGGTCGACGTGATCCGGCTGATCCGGGCCGACCGGCTGAACCTCACGCGGTTCATCCTCGAACAGCTCGAACTCTTCTACGGGCTCGACGCCGGGTCGGGAGACCGCGAGCACCGGGACCGGCTCGCCGCCGCAGCCCGGGCAGCGTTCGAGCAGCAGCGCGCGGCCGAGGCCGAGCGCGACTTAGACCACGAGCGCGCCCGTGCGGCCGTTCGGCAGATGCGCGCCGAGTGCGAGATCGCAAAGGCACGGCAGCAGGGGATCGCCGACGCGCTCTATCAGATCGTCGGCGACGATCCCACGGGCCGGTACCTGCGGACCCTGCCCGAGAACGACATGAACGGCGACCGCGTGGACGACTGGGACGCCCTGGTCCGCCGGGTCTGCCGGCTCTGCGGGGCCGAGATCGATTCGGCCGAGGTCGCAGAGGGGGTGCGGGCGCTGGTCGCGAAGGCGTGACCGGTGAGAAAAGGGGTTAGAGGTGGTTGAACAGCCAGACGACGTCGGCGAAATCGATCCGCCCGTTGCCGTTGTAGTCGAACGCGGAGACCGGTTCGTTCCCGCCGATCCACGACATCTGGTTGAAGTACAGGACGACGTCCGCGAAGTCGGCGCGGCCGTTGCCGTTGACGTCCTCGAAGAGCCCGTCCCGGCCGGGATCGGTCGGCGGGAGCGTCGACGGCGGCACGGCTCGCGGCGGGTCGTACTCGACGATGTAGCCGTTCGTAACCAGTGTGTCGGCCCCTCCGGCGTCGTTCCACGTCGCCCAGTTCGCCAGGTAGTCGACGGCCACGAGCTGGACGTACTTCTCGCCGTAATAGTCGTTCGGCTCGCCGGAATACCACGGCGCGTACGACCAGGGTTCGCCCGAGGTCCAGGCCCAGGTCCCCTCCGAGACCTCATACCCTCCGATCCACGGGCCGAAGTCGACCGCCCCCCCCCTGTAGTCCACCTGCCAGGCGCCGGGTTCGGCGGCGGCGACGGCGTTCACGAACCGGTCCTCGTCGAATGACGTGATCGAGGCGAGGTACCCGCCGGCGGCGGTCGCCGAGGCGTCTGCTGTGGGCCAGTCGATCCCCGGGGCGATGATCGCGTCGTACGAGTGGCCGGTGACGGGATCGGTCTCGAGCGGTGCCGCGCTCGCTAGGGTAACGGCCAACGAGACCACCAGGAGGACGGCGACGAGACCTGCGGTGCGGTGCGTGTTCACGGCGGCTCCCTGACCACCGGTGGGGGCCTGCAAATATTATTCCTATCGGTTTCATCGGCGACCCAGGCGCGTCGGGCGCCTCTGAGTCGCGCGAGGAGCCGCTCACCCTCCGGGCAGACGTGAGCAGTCGTCCTGTTCTCCCGGTATCGCTGAACCAGCATACTATGAAATGCAAAGACGATGTGACGCTCAACACGGGGGATCGCCGCTAATAGTCGAGAGTGATCGCGACCATCCCGCCCGGCCTGATGCTGACTCCGTCCGACCTCATCACCTTCACCTCATGCGCCGGGATGCTGGCCCCGCCGGCGCTGGCACATTGATACTCTTTCAACTGTTTATCCGGCGCATACCCCTCCTGTCCTTCGATCCGACCTTCGCTCCACACCTGAAGTCATGGAAAGGAACATCGCTATCGCCGGCCTCGTGGCCGGCGGGATCGCCGTCACCGCGGGTGGCGGCGTCACCATCGTCGCGGAGGGCTGGCCGCAGGCCGCCCTGGTCGCGCTGGCCGTCGGGGCCGCGTTCGGCCTCGGGAGCTGGAGCGCCGGCCGGCGGGGGTCCGCCGTCGTGGCGGTCGTACAGTCGTTCTGCTCGGAGATCGCCTCGTACTACGCGGCCCGGGCGGACGGGGAGATCACGGACGAGGAGGCCCGCGAGATCGCTGGCCGGGTCGGCCGGTTCGTCGAGGACCTCGAGGCCCTGGCCGTCGAGCTCTGCCGGCGGGAGGGGCCGTGATCGTCGTCGCGGCCCGGGACGCGCCAGCGGCCGACCGGGCTCGGGCCGATACGGTCTGCGACGGCCGGACGGACGTTGCGGTCCTGTCGAAGGCGCTCTCGGTCCCGGACCGGGAGGTCGAGCTGACGGCCGGGACGTTCGACGCGAATGCGGGGTTCACCGCGGCCGGGAACCGGTACCTCCGGCCGGCCGAGAACGTCACGGTCCGCGGGGCCGGGCCGGGCATCACCCGGCTCATGGCCGGCCGGGAGCCCTGCCGGATCGCGGTGGACGCGCCCGGGGTGACGCTCGCGAACTTCGGCGGGTTCGGGTACGTCGGGGTGCAGGACACGGCCGACCGGTTCTGCTGCGAGGACGTGTATATCACCCATGCCATCGGTGGTAACTACGTCCCCTTCGGGCAGAAGGGCGGCTGCACGGCCGCGTTCATGGTCTGGGGCCGGGCCGGCCGGACAGTACGGAATCTCACGTTCCGGCGCTGCACGGGCCATCGGACCTACCACCACGCCTTCAGCCTGAACCTCGCCGGGGCGCAGGAGGGCGGAGGCTTCGCAGACATCCTCTTTGACCAGTGCTCGGCCCTGGCGGCCGGCTCCGGCATGGAGCGGTGGTCGTGCGGGTTCGACATCCCCGACGCCGGGGACGTGGCCCGGATGACGGTCCGGGACTCCGAGGCGGTGGACTGCTGGCAGGACGGGTTCCACCTCGACGGGAGCTGGGACGGCCACCGGCAGCGGGCCGAGGAGGTGCTCTTCGAGCGGTGCCGGGCGAGCTGGAACGGGCATCGGTCGGGCACGAAGCCGGCGGAGCTCT
>DAEF01000250.1 GCA_002495225.1 Methanoregulaceae archaeon UBA288
TGTATTGGCAGGTCGCTCGCGAGCCGGTACGCGGCAGCCCGGCGGCAGTCGAGAGGAGAGGAGCGGGCGAGCCCAGGCACCTAGAACTTACGATAGATCGAGTCGCGGGGGCCGATCTCGATCACGAGGATCACGAGACGGTTGTCGTGGATCTGGAGGATCACACGGTAATCCCCGACCCGCAGCGAGTAGAACGGGGGCTTTTCGTTGCCCTTGAGCCGCTTCACATACTTTTCCGGCCTCGTCTCACTGGCCAGGGAGTCCAGCTCGGCCTCAATCCGATTGGCGACCTGCCGATCGAGCCTGGCCGAAGCCCGCTCCGCCGCCTTCGTGAATACGACGTCGTATCTCATTCGTCTTCGTGAAACCCGAGGTCACGCATCACATCCTTCATTGGCCGAACCCGCCCGGCCTCGACGTCCTCCATGGCCTCTTTCAGGTGCTCCAGGGTCTGGTCTGAGAGGGGCTCCTCGTCGATCGCACAATCTACAAGCCGGTTGATCACGTCATCATAGGTCTCGCGGGGGTGAACCTTGATCCCATCGAGCCGGGCCTTCGTCTCCGTCCCGAGCTTGATGGTTGTACTGGTCGCCATATACTACGGTGTGCTTGAGTATACTTAAGCACAGTCCTGTCTCCAGCGGGCTCCCGGCACCTCATGGGCTGGCGAGCTAGAGCACGTCCCCGAGCCCGGTTCCGCCGTCACGGTCGAAGTCGAACGCGGCGTCCCCGCCGGAACAGGCAGGGCGGGAATGGTTATCGTGTACCGCGCTTACGGCGGTACATGGCAGCGGCATCCGTCGTCCGCATCCATGAGAGGACGAAGCAGAGACTGGACCGGCTGAAACTCCATCCCCGCGAGACGTACGACGACGTAATCGCACGGCTCACCGATATGGCGATCGACGACGAGCCGCTCTCCGACGAGTCCCTCGAACACCTCCGCCGCTCGGAAGAGGATATCCGGGCGGGCCGGACTCGCCGGCTGGCCGATATCGCCCGGGAACTGGATATCGAGTAAGAGTGCCGTGAATGGGCTATGATCTCGATTTCACGACGGATGCCGAACGTATCCTGGGAAAGCTCGCGCGATCCAACCGGGAGATGGCGCGGCGCATCAACCGGGAGCTCAGGGCGCTGGGCGCCGAGGAGACGCCCGGCGGTTCCTGAGCCAGCTTGAGGGCCACTATCCGCCGTACTATTCCCTGCACGTTGGGGGATTCCGGTTTATTCTGCGGGTCTACGATGACCGGCTCGTCATCGTCGTTGTCGATATCGGGCCCCGAAAGACGATCTATCGGAAATAGTAGCGTATTCTCCCGGGAAATCGAGGACCCGGATTCTCCGGTCCGCGCGCACGCTGCCGGGGGGCGT
The DNA here is from genome assembly GCA_002495225.1 of Methanoregulaceae archaeon UBA288. Taxonomy (GTDB): domain Archaea; phylum Halobacteriota; class Methanomicrobia; order Methanomicrobiales; family Methanospirillaceae; genus UBA288. Next base: position 1,375 of record DAEF01000250.1, read on the forward strand.
AGAGAAAGCACTTCGGTTCACGCCGCGGCATAGAGGGGCACCCTGCTCTTCAGTATCGAGTCGAGGACGTACGGGTTCCGGACCGCCGACTGCTCGACCAGGTCGACCTCGCGACCGAAGAGCGCCTCGAGAGCCTCGAGAAGACCGAAGTAGTGCTGCATGTGCTCCGTCGGCGGCATCGGCTCGAACTCGACGAGGAGATCGATATCGCTCCGGCCGGGGTCAAAGTCCGCGCCCGAGGCCGACCCGAAGAGCGTCAGGTCCCGGACCCGGTGCCGGCGGCAGAGCACGACCAGCGCCTCGAGGACGTCGTCGGAGATCACCGCGAGCCCGGCCAAGTTCCGCATCGCACTTCCTCCATCCATTGTATGTTCGGGATACGCTGTAAAAACCTGTCGCCCGGCGTAGCACGTTGTGCCACGGTATTCGGGTCACTCCGGGCGGGGAGTGACCCGGCCGGGCGGCGCACGTGCCATCCCCGTGGACCCGGTCGTCCGGCCGCGTCCCCCGGGCCGCCCGCGGGCGGCAACCGCTCGTGGAACTCGCGCAGCCGCGCCGTGAGGGACGGGTCGGGCGGAGCCGGGGTCATCGCTGGTATGCGGTGGCGCTCTGTTGCTCACACTTTTTCCACGGCGACGGAGCGAGAATCTCCCCCGATCAGAGTCCCCGTATCGCCGCCCACGCCGTCAGTATTGAAAATTTGCCTTCTTTCCGACGGCCACCACGCCGACGATCAACCGGTCCTGGATGATCCGGAACGTCACCCGGTATTCCCCGATCCTCATTCGGTACCGGGGCCTGTCCGCGGGGCACCCTCTCACCTTTCTGACGTTGTGGCGCCGGAACGGGTCGGCCGAGTATTGCTCGAGGGCGACCTCGATCCGGATGCGCGCCGCCTGCGGCAGCGCCGTGAACGCTCTCTCGGCGTGATGGGTGAACAGCACCCCGTAGACCATCACTCCACCAGGGACCGGATCGCCCGGTCATCGCCGAGGTTCCGCATGATCTCGCGAAGACTGCGGACGCGGCCGGCCTCGATATCTTTCTCGCTCGACCGGATCTCTTCGATCTCTTCATCGGAGAGCGGTTCGTCGTCGTACGCCGCGTCGGCCAGCCGGCTGACGAGCTCGTCGTATGTCTCTCGCGGGTGGATCTTCAGGTCGTCCAGTTTCGCTTTGGTCTCCGAGCGGAGCTGGACCGTCGTCGTCGCCATGTTCGACTATAGTGTGCCATAGTTGATTATACTTATTCGCGGCACGTGCCGACGAGGATGTCCCTGCCACGCCTTCGTCGAGAGCGCCGGCGGGAGCTGCGGGGCGTCGCGGAGGATCGCGACGAGGTACAGCAGCCGGTCGACCCTCGTGGTACGCGCGGGGGCGTGGCCCCGAGCGGGGGTATGCTCGCCGCGATTGCGCCGCCGGCTGTCCGGGCCTCTCCACGGCCCGGGGCGCTGGAAAAAAGGGGAATGCTATCCCTGGTGGACCACGACCGAGCCGCCGCCGAGGACCGTGGAGGGGTCGACCTGGTCGGCCGCGCCGACCATGCTGTCGTAGACAACCGCGTCGTCGGCCCGGTCCCAGATCCGGATCCGGAAGGTGTCGGAACCGGTCCCCTTCAGGTCGCCGTCGACCGCGGTCAGCATGAAGCCGTACGACCCCTCGCCGTCGACGGTCCCGACCCCCTTGTACTGGGCCTTTGCGTTCGCGATCACGAGCCACTCGTAGGCGGTGGACCGGAAGTCCATGCCCGCGGCGCGGAACTGGAACTGGGTCTCGCCCGTCGGGACGATCTGGCCCTTCCTGTACTTCGCAACGAACCCGAAGGTGGCCCGGCCCGAGACCGCCGGGTCGGCCGCCAAGGCACCCGCGGGCGACAGGATCCAGCCCCCGCCGGTCACGAAGCCGCCGTCCGGGTCGTAGACCACCGTGTACTGGGCCGCGACCATCGTCGCCACGTCCTCGCCGTCAGAGAGGGCGAGCTCGACCGTGTAGACCCCGGGCGCCGCGTAGGCGTGCGTGCCCGAGACCGTGCTCGCCCCGACGGTGCCCGTCGAGGTGGCGCCGTCGCCCCAGGTCCAGGTCGCGGAGTGGGTGTCGCCCGCGTCGACGTCGGTGAAGGTCGCGCTCCCTGTCACGTCCGTCCCCACCGACCGTGGCTCGACCGGGACCTGGAGGCCCGTCACGACCGGCGGGCGGTTCGGGGCCGGCAGGACCGCGATCGTCACCGTCGCGGGCGAGGACCCGGTCCTGCCGTCGCTCGCCCGGTACGTGAAGGTGTCGGTCCCCGAGAAGTCGGCGGCGGACGTGTACGCGAACGAGCCGTCGGCAGAGAGCTCGAGCGTGCCGTGCGACGGCCCGTCCCCGGGCACGGCGGTCGCCGCGTTCGCGTCGTTGCCGAGCACGCCGGGCGCCGGCACAACCAGGGGCGTGCCCGCCGTGGCCCCGTACGCGTCATCGACCGCCGCCGGGGCGGGGGTCACGCCCGCGAGCGCGAAGACCGAGAACCCGGACGACTGCGCCGTGAACCGGTACAGCCCGTTCTCCAGGTCCTCGGGCGTGGTCTCGAGGAAGCTGACCTCACCCGCGTCGTCGTACCGCACGATCCGGACGTTCCCGGCGCCGCCCTGCGCCGCCACCCAGGCCGCGCCGGCGGTCATCCGGACCGTCGCGCCGGTGACGGCGTCCCCGGGGATGCCGGTCTTCTCGAGGACCATCGCGTAGGCCACGTCCAGGACCACCAGGCCCTCGGAGAGCGCGGCCAGCCCGAAGGCCGATTCCACGCTCGGCGCCACCGACTCCTGGAGCGTGGCGGTGATCGCCGCGTCCTGGGCGAACGAGCCGAGCGCTGTGGCGAACGAGGCCTCGATGAGCCCCGTCGACGAAAACGCGGCCGGCAGCGGCTGGCTCTCCATCGTGACGCCCGCGACCCCGACCGTGACGCTCTCCCCGGTCCATACGACCGGCCCGCCGGAGGTGATGGTCGTGACCAGCCCGCCGTACGAGATCGCGACCCGGTCGCCCGAGACCTCGACCGTGCCGCCCGCCGATGCCACCCGGGCCGTGTCGATGACGACCTGCCCGTCCGCGACCGTCGTCCCGGGCGGGAGCGGGTCGAACGTGGCCGTCCCGTACGCCGGGACCGTCACGGCCCGCGAAACCGTGCCGGTCTGCCCGTAGTCGTCGGTCACCGCGAGCGCGACTCTGTAGACGCCCGGGGTCGCAAACCGGTGCGACGCCGCGACCCCGGCGGCGGTACCGCCGTCCCCGAAGTCCCAGGCGTACGCGGCGATCGCGCCGTCCGGATCGACCGAGGCCTCGCCGGTGAACGAGACCGTGTCCGCCGTCGTCGGGGCGGGCGGCGAGAACGCGAACGCGGCCGCCGGGCGGGCGTCGACCCGGATTGCGACCGTCGCCGGCCCGCCCGTCTCCGGGCCCGAGGCGACGGTGTACGTGAACGAGTCCTCGCCCGCGAACCCGGCTCCGGGCGCGTACACGAACGAGCCGTCGGGCTCCAGGGCGAGGGTGCCATGGGCCGGGCCGGAGGCCAGCGCCGCGGCCGAGACCCCTGCCACGAGGTCGTCGTCGTTGCCGAGCACCCCCGGCGCCGGCACTGTCAGCGTCCCATCCTCGCCCATGCCGTACGCGTCGTCACGGGCCGCCGGGGACGGGTACCGCACGGTCACGACGTCGGTGTCCGTCGCTGTCGTCCCGCGGGCGTCCGTGACGGTCAGCGTCACCGTGTACTCGCCGGGTGTTCCATAGGTATGCTCCGGGTTCGGGACGGTGTCCCGGGCCCCGTCGCCAAAGTCCCAGGTCCATTCCGTCGGCGACCCGGTCGAGGTGTCCGTGAACTGGACGACGAGCGGCGCCGGCCCGGTGGTCGGGTCCGGTGCGAAGCTCGCGGTCAGGGGCGGGACCGCAATGAAGACCTGGACCCGGTTGGAGTTCGCCTGGGTGACATAGACCCTCCCGGCGGCGTCGACGGCGATCCCCTGGGGGCTCGCGAACTCGCCGTACCCGGTGCCAGCAACCCCCCACTTGGTCAGGAACGCGCCCGACCCGGTGAACTTCTGGACCCGGTTGCCGGCCGCCTCGACGACGTAGACGTTTCCCGCACTGTCCACCGCGACTCCGATGGGATGTTCGAACTCTCCGTCGCCGGTCCCGTAGATGCCACCCCACGAGAGGACGTGCTCGCCGTCCGGCCCGAACTTCTGGACCCGCTTGTTGTTCTTGTCGGCCACGTACAGGTTGCCCGCGCCGTCGAGCACGACGCCGTAGGGCTGGGAGAATTCGCCCTGGCCGGTGCCGTAGGTGCCGTCGGTTCTTCCCCACATCCGCACGAAGGTCCCGCTCGGGTCGAACTTGATGACCCGGTGGAGGTACTGGTCGGCGACGTAGACGTTCCCTGCGCGGTCGAGAGCGACCCCCCGCGGCGCCTGGAACTGGCCGTCCCCGCTCCCCGCCGACCCGAACTGCAGGAGGAAGGTGCCGTCAGGGGCGAGCTTCTGGACCCGCCTGTTCCCGCAGTCGGCCGCGTAGATGTTGCCCGCGGTGTCGAGGGCGACGCCGGAACTGTCCACGAACTGTCCGAGGTCCACCCCCCGACTCCCCAGCGTGGTGATGAGCGCGCCCGTGGGCGAGAATTGGCAGACCCTGCCGTTCCCCGAGTCGGCGACGAACACCTCGCCGTCCGGGTTCACCGCGATGCCCCGGGGCCAGGAAGAAGGCCCACGCCCACTCGTCGCTGCAGGTGTACTCCTCCCCGGGTAGTATGTCCCCTGCGGCAACCGCAGGGATCGCGACCGAGACGACGCAGGCGAGAAGGATTATGAGCGCCGTGATCGCCGTGACGGCCCGATACCCGGACGATCGGGCCCCATGCTCCACTTCTTCTATCAGTCGGTCCATCGGAATTCCCTCGAATTCTGTTACGAGGGAGATTGAATTTTCATCATATCAATATTGCTATTTTATTCTGGAACAAAAATATAAGTATCGGTAAAGGGCTATCGGCTGAGCCGTTCAGCTCTTCCAGGGGCGGTAGGGATGCGGGGTGTCGGTTGGACCCGGGAGTTCAGCACCGTCCACGGCGATGGGCGCGCGCCTGCGCGTGGGCTCGGGAAGGTGCGGCCCGGGCGCCGTTCACCGCCGGCGCGCCGGCGAGCGCCGCTGCGCGTGGCCATGCCCGCCCCGGCGCCCGGGCCGGGCGCTGCCGTCCCCCGTCGCCGCCGGTTCGGGCTGTGCCGCGTCCAGAAAGGGTGCGACCCCGGCCGCCGGGCGGCACTCCTCGGGCCAGGAGCGGAACCGGTCCGCGAGGAGCGGGTAGACCCCGTGCGGCCGGAGGAGGTCGAGGAACCCCTGCCACTCCTCCGGCGGTAGCGCCGGCGGGCGCTGCGGGCTCTCGCGGAGGAGGGCGAGGAGGTAGCGCAGCCGGTCGCCGGGCAGCGTGTGCAGCGGGTCCGGGGCCCCGGGATCGACCGGCAGGCGCGGGCGTCCGGCGCGGTACCGGGCGTGGAACTGCGGGGTCCGGTCCCCCGGCCCGGGCCGCGCCACCATGCGCCAGCCCCCGTCGTGGGGGGCGGCCGGGCTCATAGCACCCTCGCCGGGTCGGCCTCCGCGGGCGCGTGCGCGTGGGCCGGGGTGATGGAGTAGCAGGCCGCGATCCGCTCGCAGACCTCGAGGTTGGCCGTGGCCTCTGCGAGCGTCACCGGGAACGGCCGGCCCTTGCGGACGCAGTCGATGAAGGTCGAGAGCTCGAGCCGGAGGGGCTCGACCCGGTTGACAAGGACCTTCTCGATCACGTTCTCCTGGACGTACCGTTCGTTCACCGACTCGTACGCGTCGGGCCGTCGGTAGACCGTGATCTCCTGGGACATGTAGTTACCCTCGATGGTCAGGTCCTCCTCCTCGATGTAGAGCGACCGGATCTTCTTCGACGACCTCCGGCTGGCCGAGAGGTAGACCGGCACGTCGCCGCAGGACATCAGGGCCGCGCAGACATCCGGCGTGCCGCAGCTCGAGACGTGGGCCAGGGCGCCGGGAAAGAGGTGGCCGATCACGTCGATGTCGTGGATCATCAGGTCCTCGACGACCGAGGTCCCGGTGATCCGCGACGAGGTGGGGTTGTGGCGCCGGGCCTCGACGTAGAGGGGTTTCCGGACGATCTTCTTGACCTCGTCCACGATCGGGTTGAACCGCTCGATGTGCCCGACACCGGCCACGAGGCCGTCGGGGACCGCCGCGGCAAGGTGGTGGGCCTCCAGGGCCGTGGCGCAGGCCGGTTTCTCGATTAGCATGTGGGTCTCGTGCGCGAGCGCGGCCTCGGCCGCAATCAGGTGGTGCGGCGTCGGGACGCAGATGCTGACCGCGTCCACGGTGGCGAGGAGCGATTCGAGCGAGCCCGCGACGGTCGCGCCGACCCGCCGGGCCGCGTCCTCGGCCGCCGGCCGCATCACGTCGTGGACCAGCACCTCGCTCACCTGCTTGAGCTCGGTGAAGATCCGGAGGTGGTTCCGGCCCATCACCCCGGCCCCGATCACCCCGACCCTCACGGTCGGACTCCGTTCACGGCGTCGACGATCGTTTCGAGCTCGGGTTGCCCGAGACCGGGATGGACCGGGAGGGAGAGGACCCGGCGGGCCAGGTCGGCCGCGACCGGGCAGTCCCCGGCACGCACCGCGCCCCGGTAGAGCGGCTGCTCGTGGACCGGGATCGGGTAGTGGACCGCGGTCCCGATCCCGTGCTCGCGGAGGTGCGCGGCGAGATCGTCGCGCGCGAGCGGGCAGTCGTCGGTCACCGTGACCACGTACTGGTGGAAGACGTGGTTCCGCTCGTCCCCGATCGCGGGCGGCACGACCCCGGGAAGGTCGAGATGAGACGAGAGGAACGCGCCGTTCTTTTGCCGGCGGGCGTTGAACCCGGGCAGGCGCCGGAGCTGGATTCGGCCGATGGCGCCGCCGATGTCGGTCATACGGTAGTTGTACCCGAGCTCGGTGTGCAGGTACTTCTCGGCCTGGCCGTGGTTGACCAGCCGCCGGACCCGCCCGGCGAGCGCGGCGTCGTTCGTCGTGACCATCCCGCCCTCGCCGGTGGTCATGTTCTTGGTCGGGTAGAACGAGAAGCACCCCGCCGTCCCGAGCGAACCGACCCGCCGGTTGCGCCACTCGGCGCCGTGGGCCTGGGCCGCGTCCTCGATAAGGACCAGGTCGCGGTCCGCGCAGAGGTCCAGGATGGGCCCCAGGTCGAAGGGCTGGCCGAAGAGGTGGACGCCGACGATCCCCTTCGTCCGGGGCGTGACATGCGCGGGCAGGGCCTCCGGGTCGAGCGTGAAGAGGTCGCTTTGGACGTCGGCGAAGACCGGTACGGCGCCGCACATCGAGACCGCCGTCGCCGTCGCGATGAACGTGAACGACGGCACGATCACCTCGTCGCCGGGCCCGACGCCGGCCCCGAGCAGGGCCGCGTGGAGCGCGGTCGTCCCGTTCGAGACCGCGATCGCGTGGTTGACTCCGGTGTACGCGGCGAACTCGTCCTCGAACGCGGCCACCTCGGGCCCGGAGGCGAGCATGCCCGAGCGGATCACCCGCGATGCAGCGGCAGCCTCCTCCTCGCCGAGGAGGGGCCGGGCGATCGGGATCACGACCGCACCTCCGGCACGGGTTTCTCACGGATCCGTGCAGGGGCTCCGATCGCGAGCATCCCGGGAGGGACGTCCTTTGTCACGATCGCGCCGGCCGCGACCAGGGCCCCGGCCCCGATCCGCACCCCGGGGAGCACGGTCGCGTTCGCGCCGATCGCGGCCCCGTCCTCGATCACGGGCCCCTCGAGGCCGCCGATGCCGGTCGGCGGGTACCGGTCGTTCGTGAGCACCACGTGCGGGCCGAGAAAGACCCGGTCGCCGATCACGGTGTTCGTCGGGATGAAGGCCATGGACTGGATCGAGACGTCCGAGCCGATCACCGCGTGCCCCTCGCAGATCGCGCCCGTCCCGAGCGCGACCCGGTCGCCGATCCTTGTCTGCTCGCGGACCAGGACGTTGTGCCCGGTCTGGAAGTCGTCGCCGATCTCCACCTCGCAGTAGATGACCGTGCCCGGGCGGAGGGTCGCGTTCCGGCCGAGCGTGACCCCGGGGAAGTCGGACGTACCGAGGTAGTCCCGTGACGGAAAACCGAGGGTGACGGGCTCGAGGAGCCGGGCACCCTCGCCGATGGTGTTTCGACCGAGGTGGATCATTCGACAGTCACGCTCTTGGCGAGGTTTCTGGGCTGGTCCACGTCGCGCCCCAGCGCGACCGCGGTCTGGTACGCGAGCTGCTGGAGCACGACCGAGGTCGCCACCAGCTGGGCGAGCTCGTGGCTCTCGGGGATCGGGAGGAAGACGTCGACGATGTCGGTCAGCTCACGGTCCCCGCGTGCCCCGATCCCGATGATCGGGGCGTTCCTGGCCTTCATCTCCTTGATGTTCGAGAGCATGATCGAGTACGTGTCCCCGGGCGGGCAGAGCGCAACGACCGGCGTCTCGCTCGAGAGGAGCGCGAACGGGCCGTGCTTGAGCTCGCCGGCAGCGTAGCCCTCGGCGTGGATGTACGAGATCTCCTTCATCTTGAGCGCCCCCTCGAGCGCGATCGGATAGAAGAGGCCGCGCCCGACATAGAAGAGGTGTTCGGCCGGCCGGCAGATCTGGACCGCCCGGTCGATGTCGAGCAGGAGCACCTCCTCGATCACGCTGTTCGCCTGCTCGAGCGCCGTGGCGAACTGGGTGGTCCCCTTCATAAGGTCGATGAGCCCCATCAGGACCGCGAGCTGCGCCACGAACGACTTGGTGGCCGCGACCGAGATCTCGGGTCCTGCGCGCATGTAGATCGTATGGTCCGCGATCCGGGTCACGGTCGAGCCGAGCACGTTCGTGATCGCGAGCGTCGGGCAGTTGTAGGCCCGTGCCTTCTTGAGCGCGGCGAGCGTGTCCGCGGTCTCGCCCGACTGGGTGATCACGGTCACGATCCCCTTCAGGGGCGGGGTGAAATACTTGAACTCGGACCCGAGCTCTGCCCGGACCGGGATCCGGCAGCTCGACTCGCAGAGGTACTTGAAGACGAGCCCCGCATGGTACGACGAGCCGCAGGCGACGACCGTGATCTCGGAGGGGCGCCGGTACCGCTCGGGTAGCGACGTCTCCGTGGTCCCGTGAAGGGTGTCGTAGAAGACCTTCGGCTGCTCGTAGATCTCCTTGAGCATGAAGTGCGGAAAGCCGCCCTTCTTCACGGTCTCGACGTCCCAGTCCACGTGCTCGACTGGCCGCTCGACGGAGATGCCGTGGGAGAAGATGTGCCACCCGTCGCGGTCGATCTCGGCGAGATCCCCGTCCTCGAGGTAGACGACCCGTTCCGTGTACCCGAGCAGCGGGGTCACGTCCGAGGCCGCGAAGATCTCCTGGTCCCCAATGCCGAGGACGAGCGGCGAGGAGTCCCGCGCCGCGACGACCTCGTCGCGCCCCTCGACCGTCACGAGGAGCGCGAACGACCCCTCGAGGCGCTCGATCGCCCGTTCGACCGCGCCGCGGAGGTCGGACCCGTCGTAGTAGTCCTCGATCAGGTGGGCGACGACCTCGGTGTCGGTCTCNNTGGCCCCGGGCCGTGAGCTCCCGCGTGAGCGCGGCGTAGTTCTCGATGATCCCGTTGTGAACGACGGCGATCTTCCCCGTGCAGTCCAGGTGCGGGTGCGCGTTCCGGTCGTTCGGCACGCCGTGAGTGGCCCACCGGGTGTGCCCGATCCCGATCGTCCCGTGAAGCTTCCAGGCCCGCTCCCCCTTCTCCGAGATCTTGCCCGCGCACTTGTAGACCTCGATGCAGGGGTTGTTCGTGGCGACCCCGAACGAGTCGTACCCCCGGTACTCGAGCTTCTGGAGCCCGTCGACGATCACGTTCGCCGCCGGGCGGAAGCCGACGTAGCCGACGATCCCGCACACGCTAGATCACCACCGCGCCGTCCGGGACCACGCCCGTGACCGTGGTGTTCCCGGCCTCGATCGTCACGTTGTTGCCGATGATGCAGTTTTTCAGGATCGTGAACGGGGCCGAGCTGACCCGGTCGCCGAGCACGGCGCCGAAGGACGCCTTCTGGAACCGCCCGTCCCGTTCGAGCACGGCCTCCGTGGTCCAGGTGGCCGTGTGGTCCTGGAGCCGGCAGGCCTCTCCCACGACCGCGTCGATGATCCGGGAGTGCGACCCGATCGCGACGTCGTCCATCACGAGGGAATGCGCCACGTAGGTCAGGGGGTCGATCGTCACCCGCGACCCGATCGATGTGTTCGGCATGATCACGCAGTTCGGGCCGATGTCGCAGTCCTCCCCGATCACCACCGGACCGTGGATGTACGTGTTCGGCCCGATCACCGTCCCTTTTCCGATCCGGATCAGCCCGTACAGCTTCGAGGAGCGGGAGATCGTCCCGGCCCGCCTGGCGTCGATCCGCGGCAGCAGCTTCGTGTTCATCTCGAGCAGGTCCCAGGGGTTGACCGCGTCATGCCAGTCGACGGCGCGGACGGGCACCACGCGTGCGCCGTCGCGGATCATCGCCTGGAGCGCGTCCGGGACCTCGTTCCCGACCGTGTACCGGAAGAACGACCGGTCGAGCGCGTAGATCCCGGTCGAGACGATAAAGCCGGTCGGAGTGTCGGGCTTCTCCTTGATCTCGCTCACGATACCGTCCTTCGTCACGACCACGCCGAAGTTCGTCGGGTTCGGATGGTCGGTGACGAGGACCGCGTTCCGCTCGTTTTTGATCCGTGCGATCGAGCCCGCGTCGATGTAGTTGTCTCCGGCGAGCAGCAGGAACCGGTCCCTCAGGTACGGCTCGGCGCAGCGGAGCGCATGCCCGGTCCCGAGCTGGTTCTCCTGGACCACGACCCGGACGGGGAGGTCGCACTCGGTCAGGTACCGGATCACGTGCTCCTTCCGATAGCCGACGACCACGATGATCTCCCGGATGCCGTTCGCCAGGAGGGCGTCGATCACGTACTTCAGGATCGGTGTGTTTGCGACCGGGACGAGTGCCTTCGGTCTCGACCTGGTCAGGGGGCGAAGGCGCGTGCCCTCCCCCGCCGCGAGAATGACAGCCTGCATGGATCTCTCCTATGACTGGAACGAGGTGCCCTCGTCGATCCACCCCTCGACGAACGAATGCGGGGCGATGTTCACGCCGGGGCCGATCACGGTCCCGACGTTGACCGAGCAGTTGATACCGAGCTTGACACGGTCTCCGACGATGGCGCCGAGTTTCCGGCGCCCCGTGTCCCTGCCGGCCACCTTGACGTGGGCATCGTCGTTCCTGAGGTTCGCGACCTTCGAACCGGCCCCGAAGTTGCAGTGGCTCCCGATCACGGAGTCCCCCACGTAGTTGAAGTGCGGGATGTTCGTGTCGGGGAGGACGATCGTGTTCTTGAGCTCGGTGGCGTGGCCGATGTGGCAGCGGTCGCCGACCGAGGTCGCCGGGCGGAGATACGCATGCGGCCCGATCTTGCACCCTCTTCCGATGACGCACGGCCCCTCTATACAGGTGCCGGCCATTACGATGGTTCCCTTGCCGATCGAGACCGCGCCTTTCAGCACGACCCCCTCCTCGACCTCGCCCTCGACCACGGGTGCCTGTGTCGCGAGCAGGTGCGAGTTCGCGTCGAGCAGGTCCCAGGGATACCCCATGTCGAGCCAGCTCTCGAGCATGTGCGAGCGGAGGCGCCGTTCGCGGATGAACTCGGCAAGCGCGTCGGTCAGTTCGTACTCGCCGCGGCTCGAGAGCCCGATCCGGTCGATCATGGCGAAGATCTCATCGTCGAACCGGTAGACGCCCGCGTTGATCAGCTTGCTCTTGGGGTCGGGGGACTTCTCTTCGAGGGCGGTGATGAACCCGTCCTCGCAGGTGACGACACCGAAGTCCTGGGGGTGCTCGGTCCGGTGGATCCCCATGACCGGTCCGTCCATGGCGGCGATCGCGGCGATATCGTCCGGACCGACGATCATGTCGCCGTTCATCAGCAGGAACGGCCCCGAGACCAGGCCGGCACAGGCCCGGACCGCGTCCCCCGTGCCGAGCTGCTGCCGCTGGGTCACGTACCGGATCCGGCAGCCGAACGCGCCGCCGTCGCCGAAGTGGTCCCGGATCTCCCGCTCGCCGTAGCCGACCACGATCACGAACCGGGAAAAGCCGGCCCGGACTGCCGCTGCAATCAGGTGTTCGAGGATCGGACGGTTTGCGACGGGCAGCATCACCTTCGGCCGCGAGGCCGTGAGCGGGCGCATCCGCTTGCCCTCGCCCGCGGCGAGGATCACGCATTGCATCACAGGACTGCCTCCAGGAGGTACGCTGCCGCCGAATGCCCGGGAAGAGCCGAAACGATCCGGAGCGGCGGCGCCCGGCGCCGGGCGAG
>DAEF01000181.1:0-14454 GCA_002495225.1 Methanoregulaceae archaeon UBA288
GGTTGTCCGCGACCCCGTCGTACCCGGCGTACATGTCCACGACCACGACCGGCGACCGTGAAGTCGAGAGGCGCGAGGCCAGACCCGGGATGGCGGCGTTCAGGGCCTGGATGCCCGGGCGCGAAAACGAGGTCGGCGGGATCTTCGCGAGGAGGATGACGGCGTCCGGGTTCTTCGCGCGGAGCCCGGCGATGATCCCCTCCAGGTTCCGCACGCTCTCGTCCGTCGGGACGGCGTTGAGCACGTCGTTCGTTCCCAGCATCACGAGGGCCACGTCGAACTCGTACTTCGCGAGCCAGGTCGCGAGCTTCCCCTGTCCCGGGTCGCCGGCGACGCCGTTCAGGATCCCGCCGGTCATGTACCCGCCGTGCCCCTCGTTGTCCTGGTCGAAGGCGAGTGCGAAGTTCGGCGCCGTCCAGGAGCCGACGAAGTCGACGTCGTCGTCCCGGAGCTGCTGCCAGAGCCAGTAGCGGTACGTCGGGTGGCTCGCCTCCTCCGCCGTCTGGGTGGACCCCTTGGTCATGGAGTCGCCGAGGGGGAGGATCCGCACCGTCGCATCGGCAGTGCCTGCGACGAGCAGGAGAAGGAGGACGAACAGGACAGCGCGTCGCATGGCGTCGATCCCGTACGGTGGGCCACCGGAGGTCATGAAGGTATGGTTCCCGACGCCAAGCTACATTTCATCGCGGCCCGGAGTGTACATGATGCGCTCCGATATCGCTGTGCGGGCTGTCCTCTTCGACCTCGACAACACGCTCGTCCGCTTCATCGATGCCCACAGGGCCGCCTGTGATGCCGTGGTCGACCTGGTCGGCGCGGGCACGGCGGACGACCTCTTCACCTGCTTTCTTCGCCCGGTACACGGGTTCGAGAGCCCGGAGCACATCGACGACTACCTCGCCTCGATCGGGTGCGCGGCCGACTATGACCGGGCCGTCGCCCTGTACGAGGCGGCGAAGCTCGCGGCGCTCGAGCCGTATGCCGGGGTGGCTGAGGTGCTCGGCGAACTTTGCGACGCCGGGCTCCCGCTCGGTGTCGTGAGCGACGCGGACGCGCTCCACGCGGCGGCACGGCTCGAGCGGTGCGGGCTTTCGCGCTTCTTCGAGGTCGTGGTGACGCCGGATGTCACGGGAGAGCGGAAGCCGGCCGCCGCGAACTTTCTGTACGCGCTCGACCGCCTCGAGTCGAGCCCGGCCTCCGCGGTGATGGTCGGGGACTCCCTCCGGCGGGACATCGAGCCCGCGAACCGGCTCGGCCTCACCTCGGTCCACGCCGTGTACGGCGACTGGCACCCGGGGTACGACTGCACGCCCGACCACCGGCTCGACACGATCACCGCCCTGCCCCCGATCGTCGTCCCCTAGGTGATGCCTTTTCCAGTACAGGGCCTTCTCCGGTACTGATGTCACTCCCGCCCGGGGGTCGCGGTTCTCGAGCAGACGCATGCCCTCTTCCCGATGGAGTTCGCGGCCCCCTCCCGGATCCCTGCCTCCACGAGCGCCCGCGTGGCCCTCCACCTCACCCCCCGGACGATGGAGCGTGCGTACCGGAGGCCCGTCTTCCGGCCGGCAGGTATAATCCGGGTCTCCACCGATCCGATCTGGTGAACCGCGGCGTGGTCTTTGGCCTGCCAGGGGGGCATGGGCTCGTGAGGGGGCCGGTGGTCGGTCCTTATGACGGGCAGTGCGTCGAGGTCTGGCTCCGGGACGGCGAGCCAGCGGTGGCGGTCCTCGTCGAGGGGGACCCGGACGACCTGCGAGGTCTCCACCGGATCGCCTGGTCGCTCGGATGTTTCCGCGCCGTTTCCCGGACGCGGGGCGGGACCGTGCTGCTCGAGGTCGACGGGTCCCCTACCGGGCCGGTCCCGTCCCGGCTCAGCGAGCTGGGGCCGGGCGACCTCGCCCGTCGCCTGGCCTCCGCCGGTGCCCCCGTCCCGGTGCCGGGCGTGGTCCGCGAGCTCGTGCGTCTCGGCGGTGCCTGGCGGGAGCGGCTCCTCCGCCGGTGCCTCGCGAGCCACCGGGACTGGACCGAGACGGGGCTGAACCTGGCGGTGGAGACACCGATCGCCGGGATCCTGCTCGGGACGGCGAACGGAGGCGATGCCGAAGCCCGCATGCAGAAAGAGCTCGAGGCCTCGGGTGTCGTGATCGGCGCGGTGCCGCCCGGGCTTCTCGCGCTCGCGTGGGACCTGCACCTCGCCCGGGGCGTCCGCCTCGCTGGCGCGGACGCGGTGATCGGGCGGCGTCCGCCCGTGGACCGCGCCGGGGCCGACCGCCACGTGCTGCGGCGCTTCGCAGCATGGGCCGGGACGGACACGGACGGCGTCGACAGCGTGCTCGTGCCGGCGTGCGGTGGAGGTCGACTCCTCCTCGAATGCGGCGACTGGGCCGCAATGCACAGTATCCAGCTGTACGCGCTCGACCCCGACCCGAGGGCCGTCCTCTTCTCGACCGCCCTGGTCGGGCGCGAGTTCGGGCGCTGGCTCGCCTGCACGGTCCGGGCCGGGCATCCTCTCGTCGAGGCCGATCTCGACGACGACCCGCTGGCCCTGCTGATCCCCGGGGACGCCCGCACCCGGCTCCAGCCGGTCGACTGGGGTCGTCTCTTCGGGGGCATCGACGCGTTCGACCGCGTCCTGATCGGGAACCCCGTCGTCCCGCTGACGCAGAGGACGGTGGTGCAGCGGTACGTCCATGGGCGGTACGAGACGGCAGGCGCGGGGGTCGACCCTGCGCTGCTGCTCGTCGAGGCCGGGGCACGCCGTCTCGCGCCGGGCGGACGCGTGTACGCGCTCTACCCGGCACCCGCATTCCGTGTCCCGACGGCCTCCACGTTCCGGCGGTGGCTCGCGCCGCGCGTCGAGGCGCTGGTCACCGCGCCCGGCTACTGCGCGGTCAGGGCCGCTGCCGGGCCGCTCGCGGCCCCGCTCCTCGCCGGGAGCCTCGCCGGCACCGCACCCGTGCTGCGCACCTGTCCGCGTTCGGTCCTGGACGCCGGCTCCTGGACCCTTGCCGACCCGGCACGGACCGCGCTCATCGCCCGTCTCGAGGCCGGCGCCGCCCCGCTCGGCGATGTCCTGCTCGGCGGAGTCAGGGGCCCCGAGCCAATCGCGCTCGATCCCGCGGGGCTGATCGGCGCCCGCGAGCGCCGCCGCCTCCTCCGTGCCGACCGCAGGGCTATTGACGTGATTCGCCCCCTCGTTCAGCAGGAGGACGTGGTCCGGTTCGGTTCGGTCAACACGGCCGGCCTGTTCGTCATCGCCGGTCCCCTTTCGCCGCGGGCACGGCGGGCGGCCCTCGGGCTCGGCGTCATCCCGCCGGAGACGACCCCCTTCACGCCGCCCTCCGGGCCGCGCCTCCTCTTCGCCGAGGGGGCGCCGGCCCCCGCATTCGTCTACGACGAGTTCGGCCGGGCCGTCCCGGGCCCCGGCGTGGGCACGATCGCCCCGGCCGACCTCTTCCTCACGGCTCTGCTCCATTCCCGGCCCATGGCGGGGTTCATGGCCGGTCGCTGCCCGGACGGGCTCACGGCCCGCTGCCTGGCACGGCTGCCGGTCCGTCTGCCCGACCCGTACGTCGAGCGCGAACGACAGATCGGCGCCGAGGTGGCGACCCTTGCCGGCCGACGCCTGGCCGTCGAGGGGCGCGGCGGGGCGGACATAGAGTCCCTCCGCGCGGCGATCGAGTCCGCGATCGACCGCGCCGTCGAACGGCTCTACGGTATTTCGTCATCTTAAAGTAGACCGCCGCCAGAAGTGGAGACATACTATGCGCGAGGTCTGTTCTTCGGATACCTGCCGTCCCAACCAGCTGCCGAAGGTGCAGACCGGGATCCAGGGCCTCGACGAGATCACCGGGGGGGGGCCTTCCCCGCGGCCGGCCCACGCTCGTCTCCGGCGGCGCCGGCTCGGGCAAGACGATGCTGGCCATGGAGTTCCTGGCGCGGGGGGCGGCCGAGTTCGGCGAACCCGGTGTCTTCCTCGCCTTCGAGGAGTCGCGGGAGGACCTCATCCAGAACTTCCGGTCGATCGGCCTCGACCTCGAGGCGCTGATCGCGGAGAAGAAGCTCGTCATCGACTATCTTCACCTCGACCAGCACGAGATCCACGAGGCCGGCGACTTCGACCTCGAGGGGCTCTTCTTCCGGCTCGATCTTGCCGTCGATGCCGTCGGGGCGAAACGGGTCGTGATCGACACGATCGAGATCCTCTTCTCGGCCTTCGAGAACCACGCCGTGATCCGGTCCGAGCTCCAGCGGCTCTTCCGCTGGCTCAAGGACCGGGACCTCTCGGCGGTCGTGACCGGGGAGCGGGGCGAGAACACCGTCACCCGGTACGGGCTCGAGGAGTACGTCGCCGACTGCGTGATCCTGCTCGACACCCGGGTCCACCACGAGGTCACGACCCGCCGGCTCCGGATCATGAAGTACCGGGGCACGACGCACGGCCTGGACGAGTACCCGTTCCTGATCGACCAGGACGGCTTCTCGGTCCTGCCCATCACCTCCGCGACCCTCGACCAGACGGCGTCGGACGAACGGATCTCGACCGGCATCCCGCGGCTCGACGCGATGCTCGGCGGCGAAGGGGTCTTCCGCGGCAGCTCGGTCCTGGTCTCGGGGACGGCCGGCACGGGCAAATCGACCGTCGCCGCCCACTTCGCGGCCGCAGCCTGCGAGGGCGGCGAACGGGTCCTGTACTTCGCGTTCGAGGAGTCCGAGGCCCAGATCGTGCGCAACATGCGCTCGGTCGGGCTCGACCTGGGGCGGTGGGCCCGGGCCGGCCGGCTCGCCTTCCACGCGGCCCGCCCCACCATGTGCGGCCTCGAGCTCCACCTGGTCACCATCCACAAGGTCGTGCGGGCGTTCAGGCCGCAGCTTGTCGTGATCGACCCGCTCTCGAGCCTGATCACGATCGGCGAGCAGCAGCAGGTCCGGTCCATGCTGACCCGCCTGATCGACTTTCTCAAGAGCGAGGGGGTCACGGCCGTCTTCACGGACCTGACGACCGCGGACTTCGACCTCGAGAAGACGGACATCGGCATCTCGTCCCTGATGGACACGTGGGTCCTCCTGCGGAACATCGAGCAGAACGGCGAGCGGAACCGCGGGCTCAACGTGATCAAGTCCCGCGGCATGGCCCACTCGAACCAGATCCGCGAGTTCGTGATCACCGACTGCGGCATCGAGCTCCTCGACATCTGCACGGGGCCCGGCGGTGTTCTTACCGGGGCGTCGCGGATCGCGCAGGAGACACGGGACCGGGCGGAGGCGGTCCTGTGCCGAGAGGCCATCGAGGCCCGGCAGCGGGCGCTCGACCGGAAGCGGCGGTCGCTCGAGGCCCAGATCGCACTCCTGACCGCGGAGTTCGAGGAGGCGGAGGACGAGGCCATGCGGGAACTCCGGCAGGAGGAGCTTCTGGAGGAGACCCGGGTTCAGAGCGTCCGCGAACAGGCCCGCCGCAGAAAGGCCGACGACCTGGGGGATGTATGAGAGCTCTTTATGGGGAGTGCTGCCATGAGTGAGAGTGCCATGCAGGAGACGGGCGAGTGCGGCGACGACGGGCTCGGGCCCGGAGAGTTCTGGACCCTCAAGCTCTACGTCGCCGGCCAGAGCCCGAAATCGCTCTCGGCATTCGCGAACCTGAAGAGGATCTGCGCGGAGCACCTCCCGGGCAAGTACTCTATCGAGGTGATCGACCTGCTCGAGCATCCGCAGCTCGCGGCCGGCGACCAGATCATCGCGATCCCGACCCTGATCCGGAAGCTGCCGACGCCCATGCGCAAGATCATCGGGGACCTCTCGAACACGGACCGGGTGCTGGTCGGCCTCGACCTTCGCAGGGAGATCTCCTGAGACCAGGGAGCGTGACCACGACGGACGACAACAACGGGCCGCGGCAGGGCGCGGGGGCGACGAGGACGGGGCAGGCACGCCTGCCGCGCCTCTCGCACACCGAAGCCGAGGAGACGCTTGCTGCGATCCGGCTCGGCCAGGTGGACGCGTTCCTGATCGCGACCACACAGGGGGACCGCGTCTACGTCCTCCAGGGGACCGAGCACCCGTACCTAGTCTACGTCCGCTCCATGAGCGAGGGCGCGGTCACGACCGCCCCGGACGGCACCATCCTCTTTGCGAACGACTGCTTTGCCGGGCTCGCCGGAGCATCGCGCGACCGGCTGATCGGGACGCCGTTCTCGCGCTACGTCTGCCCCGCCGACATCGACCGGGTTGAGGCCCTGCTGCAGAGTGCCACGGGCAACCGTTCGCGGGGGGAGGTCGAGCTCTGCCCCGTCGGCGGCGGACGCATCCCCGTCCACCTCTCGGTCAGCCCGTACGAGTCGGGGGACGCCACCGGGTTCTGCATCGTGGTCACGGACCTCTCCGAGCAGAAGCGCACGGCCGCCCTCGTGGAGAGCGCGGAGCTGACCCGGTCCATCCTGGAACGGGCCGGCGACGCGATCGTGGTGCTCGGGACGGCCGGCCGGATCGTCCTCGCGAACGGGGCCGCCCACGATCTCGCCGGCGGTAATCCGCTCATGCGTCCCTTCGGGGAGGTCTTCCCGCTCGCCCCGGCAGAACCGGAGGGAGCGGAGACGATCGCCGCCCGCGAGGGCCTTCCCACCCCCGACGCCGAAGGGGAGCAGGCCGAATACGTCCTCCGGTCGCCGACGGGCCGGCCCCGGACCCTGCTCGTGAACGCCGCGTCCGTGCATGGCCTCTGCGACGAGCCCGCCGGGTGCGTCATCTGCATGACCGACATCTCGGCCCAGAAAGAGAACGAGCGGCGGCTTGCGCGGGCACTCGATGACGCCACGAGCTCGAACCGCGAGCTCCAGCAGTTCGCGTACATCGCGAGCCACGACCTGCAGGAGCCGCTCCGGATGGTGACGAGCTACCTCCAGCTCCTCGAACGGCGGTACGGCTGCGAGCTCGACGAGGATGCGCAGGAGTTCATCGGGTTCGCGGTCGAGGGGGCCCAGCGGATGCAGCAGCAGATCATGGACCTGCTCACGTACTCGCGGGTGACGAGCCGGGGCCAGCCCCCAAGGCCCGTGGATGCGGCCATAGCCCTGGCAGAGGCGGTCACGCGACTCGAGATGAGGATCGCCGAGACCGGGGCCGAGATCTCGATCGGCTCCATGCCCGTGGTCCGGGTCGACCCGTCCCAGCTCGCGCAGGTCTTCCAGAACCTGATCGGCAACGCCCTCACCTTCCGGTCTGACGAGCGCCCGCGGATCCGGGTCGAGGCCGTTGAGGAGGAGGGGGCGGTCCGGTTTTCGGTTGGCGACAACGGGATCGGGATCGCGCCCGAATACCACGACCGGATCTTCCGGATGTTCCAGCGGCTCCACCCGCGCGACCGTTACCCCGGGTCCGGGATCGGGCTCGCCATTGTCCATCGGATCGTGGAGCGCCACGGGGGGAGAGTCTGGCTCGAGTCGGCGGAGGGCGAGGGGTCGACCTTCTATTTCACGATCCCCGCCGACCCGCCAGGGGGAGTGTCGGCATGACCTGCAGGGGGTTTGACCAGGCCGACGGACGGATCGCCCCGGCCGGATCCGCGACCTGCTCGCGGCGAGAGATCCTTCTGGTCGAGGACAGCCTGGGCGACATCCGGCTGATCCGGGAGGCCCTCCGGGAGATCTGCGGGGAGCACGTGCTTCACGTGGTGAACGACGGGGTTGAGGCGCTCGCCTTTCTCCACCGGGCGGGGGCCTACGTCTCCGCTCCGCGCCCGGACCTGATCCTGCTCGATCTGAACCTGCCGAGGAAGAACGGACGCGAGGTCCTCTGCGAGATCAAGGGGAACCCGCAGCTCCGGGACATACCTGTTGTCGTCCTGACGATCTCCACGGCGGAGGAGGACATCATCACCGCCTACCGCCTCCACGCGAACTGCTACGTGATCAAACCCGTCAACCTCGAACGCTTCTTCCAGGTGCTCCAGTCGATCGAACGCTACTGGCTTTCGGGGGAGCGAGAGCAGAGCGGAAACGGTCATGCCGGATGACCGTGTCCCCCTGCTGCTGATCGAGGACAACCCGGCCGACCAGCGCTTACTGATCGAACTCCTGGAGTACGCGGCCCCGGGCCGGTTCCGGGTTGCGTCTGCCCGCCGGCTCTCGGAGGGGATCGACATCCTCGGAACCGGCGGTTTCGCCGTCGTGCTCCTCGACCTCTCCCTGCCCGACGCCGTCGGCGTCGCCGCCGTAGCGGCCGTTCGTGGAGCAGTCCCCACCACGCCCGTTATCGTCCTCTCGGGGCTGCTTGACGACGATCTCCGGCAGTGTGCGGGCGAACGCGGCGCGGCGGCGAGTTTTGTCAAGGGGGAGGAATCGATCGCTCCGCTCATCGCTGCGATCGACGAGCTCATGCGCGAGTGCGGCTCGATCCAGTAAAAATTGAAAGGAATGTATATAACCTGAAGATACCTTTTGAAGTCACATATGGTTCCCAGTGCCCGCCCCGACAGGCTGCAGTTGCTGCTCATCGAGGACAACGCCGGCGACGTCCGGCTGATCCGCGAAGCATTCATCACGAGCGGTCAGAACGTCGATATCGCGGTGGCCCGCGATGGCGTCGAAGCGCTCGACTACCTGCGGGGTTCAGTGTCCGGCGGGTCCGCCGTGCGCCCGGACCTGATCCTGCTCGATCTGAACCTGCCGAGGAAGAGCGGTCGCGAGGTGCTCCGCGAGGTCAAGGCAGACGACAGGCTCAGCGCCATCCCGGTCGTGGTCCTGACGACGTCGGCCGCGGACGAGGACATCTCGTACTCGTACCAGACCCATGCGAACACCTACATCATCAAGCCGGTCAACCTGGACCGGCTCTTCGAGGTGATCGGCTCGATCGGTGCATACTGGTCCCGCGTCGCCCGCCTTCCCGGGACGGTCGAGGTTCCCCCAGTCACCGGCGGCCGGTTCGCCTGATTTTTGCCGGGGGACCGCGCAAACTACATTAATGAGACCGCGCAAGTATAACCCTGAGCCGCGCCGGTTGGGGGAAATACGGCAAATATCGGGCTCGATTAAGCATCGGGTGCTGGACTGTCGCCCGGTCTGTGGAGATACGCAAGGATGAAGGCTATCAGCAAGGATTCGTTCTGGCCCCGGGGGCGGCCGGACCTGCCCGGGTCGGGTGCGAGGAGGCGGTGACCACGGACCCAGAACCGCTCCGGGTACTCCTGGTCGAGGACAACCCCGGCGACGCCCGGCTCGTCCGCGAGATGCTCGCCGAGATGAATACCGAGCGCTACGAAGTGGCCCCGGTCGACCGGCTCGCCGAGGCCATGGCGTTTCTTGCCGATCGGCCGTTCGACGCGGTCCTGCTCGACCTGAACCTGCCGGACAGCTACGGCCTTGCGACGTTGATCAAGATCCGCTCGGTCGCCCCGCACGTCCCGGTGATCGTGGTCTCCGGCCTGGCCGACGAGGAGATGGCCGTCCACGCCCTCCGCGAGGGTGCGTATACCTACCTGGTCAAGGGGCAGATGAACGGGTACCTCCTGAACCGTTCGATCCGCTACAGCATCGAGCGCGAGCGGACCGAGCAGATCCAGCAGCTGAAGCGGGCGCGGGAGTATGCCGAGAACATCGTCGACACGATCCGGGAAGTGCTGATCGTGCTCGACAACCGCCTGCGGATCGTCTCGGCGAACCGCTCCTTCTACGAGACCTTCCAGACGGCCCCGGAGAGGATCGAGGGCCGGTTCATCCACGAGCTCGCCGACCAGGTCTGGAACATCCCCGAGTTCCTGGCCCTGCTCGAACGGATCCTGATGCACTCGAACCAGCAGGCCGGGCTCGAACTCGACCACGAGTTCCCGGGCCTCGGGCGGCGCGTGATGCTGGTCAACGCCCGCTGGGTCTACGAGGAACGGGGGGAGACCGACCGGATCCTGCTCGCGATGTCGGACATCACCGAGCGGAAACGGGCCGAGGAGGCACTTGCTGCCGAGAAGGAACGCCTCGCCGTCACACTCTGGAATATCGGCGAGGGGGTGATCGTGGCCGACATTCGCGGGACAATCGGCCTGATGAACCGGACGGCCGAGCAGCTGACCGGGTGGACTGCCGAAGAGGCGATCGGACGCAGGATCGACGAGGTCTTCCAGGTCGTGGACGAGCGCTCGGGCGAACCCTGCGGCAGCCCGGTGACGCTGGTCCTGCAGCAGGGCTCGCCACGCAACCGGTCGCGTCACAAGCTCCTGATCGCCCGCGATCAGACCGAGCGGCCGCTCGGCGAGAACGTGGCGCCGGTCCGCGACAGCCACGGGGCCATCATCGGTGTCGTGATCGTCTTCCGCGACCTGACCGCCGAGAGGCGGATCGAGGAGGACCTCGCCAAGAACGAGCGGCTCGAGTCGGTGGGGGTGCTTGCGGGCGGAATCGCGCACGACTTCAACAACACGCTCACAGCGATCGAAGGAAATATCCTGGTCGCCAAGGCCCACCTCCCCGAGGACCAGAAGGCGTACGAACGGCTCGTCGAGGCCGAGAAGGCTGCACACCGCGCGCGCGACCTGACCCGGCAGCTGCTGACCTTCGCGCGGGGCGGGCTGCCGATCAAGAAGGTGGTCCAGCTTTCCGATCTCCTGACCGGGACGACACTCTTTGCGCTCTCCGGCTCGAAAGCCCGCGCGGAGTTCGCCATTCCCGAGGACCTCTGGCCCGTGGAGGCCGACGAGGACCAGCTCAAGCAGGTGGTCAGCAACCTGGTGATCAACGCCGACCAGGCCATGCCCGAGGGCGGAACGCTCACGGTCTCGGCCGAGAACGTCGCGCTCGCCGAGGACGAGGTCCTGGCGCTCGCACCGGGCGATTACGTCCGTCTCCTCGTCTCGGACACCGGCGTCGGGATCCCGAAGGACCACGCCGTGAAGATCTACGAGCCGTACTTCACGACCAAGCAGACCGGGAGCGGGCTTGGCCTGACGGTCGCCTACTCGATCGTCCGGAACCACGGCGGGACCATCGAGGTCGGACCGCGCAAAGGGGGCCCGGGCACCACCTTCACCGTCTACTTCCCGGCCACCCACGCGTCCGTGCAGCAGGAGGCGGCGGTCGTGGAGCCTCCGCGCCGCGGGCACGAGCGGGTCCTCTGGATGGACGACGAGGAGATGATCCGCGAGGTCGGGAACGAGATGCTCGAGATCCTCGGGTACCGGGGCATGTTCGCCTGTGACGGGGCAGAGGCCATCGAGATCTTCCAGAGGGCGGTGGAGGAGGGGAGCCGGTTCGATGCCGTGATCCTCGACCTGACGACGCCGACCGGGCTCGGCGGGGTCGAGACGATCCGCCGCCTGATCGAGATCGACCCCGGCGTCCGGGCGATCGTCTGCAGCGGCTATTCGAACGACCCGGTGATGGCGAACCACCGCGACTACGGTTTTGCGGGCGTGCTGACCAAGCCGTTCTCCCTGCAGAACCTGGACGACCAGATCCGCCACGTCATGGGCGGCTCCGGCTGATCCGTCCCCTTTTACCAGCCGCCCAGGTGCTCGGCCAGGATCCGCAGGCCGATCCCGACCAGCACTGCACCGCCAAGGGCTTCCATGGACCGGCCGAACCGCTCGCCGAGACGGCTGCCGAGGAGCCCGCCGCAGAGCGAGAACGAGAAGGTGACGATACCGATCAGGAGCGCCGCCGCGAGGATCGGCGCCGCGGGGTCCGCGAGCCGCAGGCCAATCCCGACCGCGAGGGCGTCGATGCTCGTCGCCACGGCGAGCAGGAGCAGTACCCGGACCGAGAGCGCGGGGTGCTCGAGTTCCTCCTCGCCGAAGAACGACTCGTAGATCATGCGGCCGCCGATACCGGCGAGGAGAAGGAACGCGATCCAGTGGTCGACCTCTTCGATGAGCCCGGCGAAGGCCGACCCGAGGAGCCATCCGGCCACCGGCATCAGGGCCTGGAAGAGTCCGAAGGCGACGGCCATCGAGAGGGCTCCGCGTAACCGTTCCTGTCGCAGAAGCACGGCCCCGCGGCCGATCGAGACCGCGAGGGCGTCCATGGAAAGGCCCGCCGCGAGCAACAGCATCGTGGCGATGTCCATGGACAACGCTACTGGCGGCGGAGCCGCCGGGCGAGCATCTCGCGGTTCTGGCGCAGGACCTCGACCCCGACCACGAGGAAGGACGCACCGATGATCAGGATGATGATCACGGTCAGGTTGCCGCGGACGATCGGTATGTTGCCGAAGAAGTACCCCCCGCCGAAAAAGAGGAGGACCCAGCAGAGGCTGCCCGCGAACTCCCACCGGGCGAACTCGGCGTAGTGCATCTTCCCGATCCCCGAGAGGAACGGGGTGAACGTCCGGACGATAGGCACGAAGCGGGCCAGGAAGATCGACTTCTTGCCGTGCCGATCGAAGAACTCCTGGGCCGTTCGGACGTACTGGGGCCGGATGATCCGGTTGTCCCAGGCGAGCATGCGCTCGCCGATCCGCCGGCCGATCCAGTAGTTTGTGTGGTCGCCCAGGATGGCCGCGACCAGCAGCAGCGGGATCAGCACGCGGACGTCGAGGACGCCGGCGCCGGCGAAGGCGCCCGCGATGAAGAGGAGCGAGTCGCCGGGGAGAAACGGCGTCACCACGAACCCGGTCTCCATGAAGATGATCAGGAAGAGGAGCCCGTAGGTCCAGGTGCCGTACTGCTGGACCACGGGGAGGAGATACTCGTCCAGGTGTATGAGGATGTCCAGGAGTCCGGGCAGTGCCGACATCGGGTATAGGTGGGCCCCCGGCGAATAAATACACGTCTGCATCGTCGCGTTCCGCCTGCAGTCGTTCGGCCGACCCGGGACTGCCATCGCCACGAAACCCCCGACCCGGCGTTCACCGCCACCGCGGGCATGGCCAGTCAGCATCGTCGTCGTTCGGTGCAGGCTGCCTGCACCCTCCGGGCTCGAGGGCGGGCGCGGATCCGGGGGAGACGCCGTATGAGCAACCCTTTTATAGAACCATAATGCACCTTTACAGCCATAGGTGTGATAGTATGGCCCAGGTGCAAGGAGGACAGCCGATCATCATTCTGAAGGAGGGAACGACCCAGACGCGGGGGCGCGAGGCGCTCGGCAACAACATCGCGGCCGCGAAGGCCGTCGCGAACGCGGTTCGCTCGACCCTCGGTCCGCTCGGCATGGACAAGATGCTGGTCTCCGGGATCGGTGACATCGTGATCACGAACGACGGCGCGACGATCGTGGACGAGATGGACATCGAGCACCCGGCCGCCAAGATGATGGTCGAGATCGCGAAGACCCAGGACCAGGAGGCCGGCGACGGCACCACCACGGCCGTCGTGCTCGCGGCAGAGCTCCTCTCCCGGGCCGAGGGGCTCGTGGCCGACGAGATCCACCCGACCGTGATCGCGTCCGGGTACCGGCTCGCGGCCGCCCACGCAGAGGCTCTCCTCGAGAAGCTCGCCTGCCCCGTTGCCCCGGGTGACACGGCCCTGCTCACCCGGATCGCGATGACCGCGATGACCGGCAAGGGCGCCGAGGTGGCCATGGACCAGTTCGCCGCGATGGTCGTGAAGGCCATCGGGATGGTCGCGGACGACGACGGGACGGTCGATCCCGAGAACGTCAAGGTCGAGAAGAAGGTCGGCGGCTCCTTCGACGACTCGGTCCTGGTCGAGGGCGTCGTGCTCACGAAGGAACGGGTCCACCCCGCGATGCCGAAGCGGGTCGAGAACGCGCGCGTCCTGCTGCTCAACACCCCCATCGAGTACAAGAAGCCCGAGTCGAATGCCACGATCAAGATCACGGCGGCCGGCCAGGAACAGGCCTTCCTGGACGCCGACCAGCGCATGAGCCGCGAGCTGGCCGAGAAGGTCATCGGCACGGGCGCGAACGTGGTCTTCTCGCAGAAGGGGATCGACGATCTCGCCCAGCACCACCTCGCGAAGGCGGGCATCCTCGCCGTCCGCCGGCTCAAGACCTCGGACCTGAAACGGATCGCCCGGGCCACCGGCGCGCGGGTTCTGACCACCCTCGACGACATTCGCCCCGAGGACATCGGGTGCGCCGGGCTCGTCGAGGAGCGGGTCATGGCCGCGGACGAAGTGGTCGTGATCGAGCAGTGCCAGAACCCCCGCGCGGTGACGCTCCTGCTCCACGGCGGGACCGAGCACGTGGTCGACGAGCTCGAACGGGCGATCCACGACGCGATCCGCGTGGTCGGGATCGTGGTCGAGGACGGGAAGTACGTGGTGGGCGGCGGCGCCCCCGAGATGGAGCTCGCACGGTCCCTTCGCGGCTACGCGACCACGATCGGGGGCCGCGAGCAGCTCGCGGTGGAGGCCTTTGCGAACGCCCTCGAGGCAATTCCACGCACGATCGCCGAGAACGCCGGCCTTGACCAGATCGACGCGCTGGTCGCGCTCCGCACCGCCCACGAGGCGGGCAGCGCGAACGCCGGGGTCGACGTGAGGACCGGCGAGGCCGTCGACATGGA
>DAEF01000181.1:14469-24920 GCA_002495225.1 Methanoregulaceae archaeon UBA288
CCTCAGGATCGACGACGTCATCGCCGGGTCCAAGTCCGGGATGCCTGAGGGCGGACCCGGCGGCATGGGCGACTACTGAAACACCCTTTTTCTCAATACAGACGGCAACCTCTCCGGGGTCCCTGCGGATGCCGGTAGAGAAGACTCTGGTCAGGCAGAGGCATCATCGAACGGGGCGCGTGCCCTCAGAGTCCGGCAGGTTTGTGCTCTGTCCCCTTCCCGATCGCCGCAGGGGTCGATGTCGTCGACGGGGCAGAGCCCGTCGCGGAAAGCTTCCTCGCTCTTCGTGTCGGCAGTGGTCACCGTGCCCCTGCCGGGGCAGGTCAGTGGGGGACGACGGTCGGCTCGACCCGGTCCGATGGTCGGAGACCCCGGCATCAAGAGTCCGGCATGCCGACTCTCAACGCGATCCCCGCCTGCTCCGGCCGTTATGCACCGCGTCTCTTCCAGAGTATTGCCAGGAGGCCCGCCGCCGCGGGCGCTGAGAACGCCGCTGGGGGCGCAGGGGACGTCCGCGGCCCGTCTCCCCCCGGACGTCCCGCACCGGTCCCCCCGTCTCCTCCATTCCCTCCGCTTCCTCCGCCTCCCCCCTCTCCGTTCAACCTCGCGACGACTTTCGAACCCCTGTCGCTGTCGCCTGGTCTGTCCGTCCAGGAGAGCGAGCGGCTGTCCTGCGGGAGGCGCAGTCTGTCGACGAGCGGGACGGTGGTGTGTCGGATGGCGATGTCGTCCTTTGACCTCTGCCACGTCTCGTTGACTCTGGAATCGTCACCGGCGAAGATCGCGGAGATACTGGCATCCGCATGATCGGCGTTATCGCACCACCGGGCCCCGGCGTTGAACCCCCCCGTCTGCCCGGTGCGGGTCGGGGCAAGGCCGATATCGTCCCCCCCGGCGGCCTGAGCCGAAACACTGCAGGCCAGCAGGACCAGTGAAACGATGCAGGCCTGGATTGCGATGCGCGTCCTCAACGATCCTCACTCCTTCAGGTACCCGGACAGCCTGGACGTCCCGATGACGCGCCGGCATGCCCGTTCTCAGGAACGGGCGAACCGGTATATTACCTTTTTGGGGTTTCCGTCTGCCCTCTCCCGGTAGCAGGGCCACGTCCTGGGCGCGTCTGGGCAGAACGACCGTCGGCATCTCCGCAGCGCGATTGCCCATCGAGGGTCGGGGACCCGTCGGCCTCGTCCCACGCCTTCCTCGTGATCTTCAGCTCGCGGCCGAAGGGGTCGGTCCTGCACCGGAATCCACGGACCGCTGCCATGCCGGCCCGGCCGACAGCGTGCCCCGTTCTGCCGCGCCGGAACGGCCTCCCGCAGGTGTCCGGTACGATCGGGCCGGACCGCCTGTCCGCATGGCCTCACGGGGGTTGAGACCGATGGGCGCCCGACCAGGATCGGCCGGGGCTCGTCGGGCACGGTCCGGGTGAAGTGCCGGCATTCACCCGTCCATGCCGGGACCTCCCGGCCGGTCTGCTCGGGCGGGCCGGGAGAGCGGACGTTGCCGCGGGCCCCGCACCGGACGGGCGAGACCGGGCATGAGGATGTCGCCGTCGACGAGTGCGATTACCCGGTATTCAGCCGCACGGGGACCTGAGTCCGGGAGCCGGTCTGAAAAAGGGAGGAGGATCCTCTCAGGCCCGCATCGCCTCGAGGACGTGCGTTTCGTACTCTCTCAGGATGGCGTTGACGTCGCCGCGCCGGGCCTCGGCGTAGATCCTTATCATCGGCTCGGTGTTCGATGGCCGGACCAGGACCGCGTAGTCGTCGGTCGTGACCTTGAGCCCGTCGGTCGTGTCCGGCTCGAACCGCGCCAGCCGCTCGGCGAGCCGTGCCATCACGTCG
Source organism: Methanoregulaceae archaeon UBA288 (assembly GCA_002495225.1). Lineage (GTDB taxonomy): Archaea > Halobacteriota > Methanomicrobia > Methanomicrobiales > Methanospirillaceae > UBA288. Next base: position 16,317 of record DAEF01000181.1, read on the forward strand.
GCCGTCGGGGCCGTGAGCGAAATCGAGTGCTCGATGTAGGGGAAGTCGGGGATCGCGTCCGCGAGCTCGGAGAGGCGCTCGCCGCCGGCGATGACCTCGGCGAGGGCGAGGGCCATCGCGAACGGGTCGTCCGAGTACTGGAACTCGGGCAGGAAGAAGTGGCCCGAACGCTCGACCCCGAGCACGGCACCGTCGTTCTTCACCCGGTTCGCGATGAAGACGTCGCCGACCCGCTCGCGCTCGACCCGGAAGCCGAGCGGCAGCAGGCGCTCCTCGAGGACCATCGAGCAGTCGAATCCCGAGATCACCAGGTCCTCGGATTTGTAGCGCCGGGTCGCGAGGATGATCGCGACCTTCTCCGGCGCGAGCACCCGCCCGCGGTCGTCGATCGCGATCCCGCGGTCCGCGTCGGGGTCGAAGCCGACCCCGAAGTCGGCCCCCTCCGCCACCACGGCTTCTGCAGAGGAGGCGAGCGACGACTCTGTCGGCCGCGGACCCCGCCCGGGAAACGTGCCGTCCATCTCGCCGAACCGGACGATCGGCTCGCACCCGGCCTCGCGAAAGACCCGCCCCATCTCGCCGGCCGACCCGTTGCCCATGTCGAGCACGACCCTGAGCGGACGGTCGAGCGCGACGCGGTCCCTCACGAACGCGCCGTAGCGGTCGATGGCCTCTCCGGCCGGGCGGGAGACGAGTTCTCCCCGTCCCGAGGCGAACGTCCCGCTCCGGTAGTGCTCCATGATGGGGCTCTCCTGGTAGAGGAGGCCGTAGCCGTCACCGGTCCGGAAGCGGATGCCGTTGTACTCGGGCGGGTTGTGGGACGCCGAGATGTAGGCCGACCCCGCGAGCCGGTCCTGCCAGGTCACGAAGCTGATCACAGCGATCGGGAGCACGCCGTACTCCTCCACCCGGGCGCCGGTCGAGAGGACGCCCTCGAGGAACGCGGCCTCGAGGGACGGGCCGCTGGTCCGGGTGTCGCGGCCGACGGAGGCCGTTCCCCCTTCGAGAGCGGTCCCGTAGGCCCGGCCGATCGTGGTCGCCTCGGCCTCCGAGAGCTCGGTCCCGTAGACCCCGCGCACGTCGTACGCCTTGAAGATCGTCACAGAACCGGGTTCACCGGGATGGTATTTGAGTGTTCGCCCGGGGTATCGGCGGCCACTCTGCCGGCATTCTGAGAAACCTTTAAACCGTCGAGCAGGGAAAGTTGGGTGGACGCGGGAAACCCCGCGAACGGATGTGAATGAGATGGCCGATTCAACGACCGACCAGCCGACGCCCGAGGGCGAGGTCCTCCTGATCTCAGCGGTCCTCGAGCCGGCGACCCAGTTCGACCCGAAGCAGATGCAGCTCCGTTTCGAGGCCGGCGGGCCCTACGAGGCTCCCGGGCAGGAGTACATGGAGATGGTCAACGAGATCGCCCAGTCCTGCAACGAGGTCGCAGGCCGGATGCTCGGTGGGGAGGCGATGACGGCCCTTCTCAACGAGGTCGGCATGATTCCCGGCGCCCAGGTGACGCTCTTCGCGCTCTCGTTCCGGGCGACGGGCGAATCAGGCCCGGACTGCACCTTCTCGGTCGAGACGGCGATCAACCCGGCGTTCCTGGTCGCGAACGATCGTCTCGTGCAGCGAACGGCCGACGAGTGCAAGGAAGCGTCCCTGCCGATCTTCACGCGCCGGCACCCCGATTGCGGCGTCTGATCAGCCCATACAAAACAAAACCAGGCAGACCGCGGGCGGGATCACCAGGTTGTCGTCCACCGGCGAGACGAGCTCGACGATGCCCGCCGCTATCGCAGCGACGACCGCCGTCACCGGGGGGAGGACGACGACGAGCACCCCGGCGGTGACGAGGGCTCCGACGAGGAACCCCTCGATCGATTTTCCGTTGAAGAGCCGGTGGCGCCCGAGGCGCCGCCCCGCGACGGTGCTCACGCTGTCGAGCAGGGCGAGGACGAAGACGCCGATCGCGGCCTGAAACGGGTCGAAGAGGACCAGGCACCCGAGGGTCGCGACGACGAAGTAGAAGGCCCCCCGCCCGGGCCCCGCGTCCTCGCGTTCGAGGAGATCGAGCAGGGGCGAGACCAGGGGCAGGCGCAGTCCGCGTTCGACCGCGTCGGTCAGGACCGACCCGACGAGCAGTCCTGCCGCGTAGAACGGCACGGTCACCTCCTGCGGGAAGACCAGGACCGAGACCGCGATCGCGGTGCCGGCCAGGAGGTGGACCGCCTGCCGCCAGGTCTCGTTCATGCTGATCTATCGGCCCGGACGGTGAAAAAAGGTGATGGACCGGAGCGTTTATCTGGATCCGTCGCCCCCTCGGGTCATGGACGGGGACCAGCCGGTCGCGACCTTCGCGGGCGGATGCTTCTGGGGCGTCGAGGAGGCGTTTCGCACGCTTCCCGGCGTCATCGAGACGACTGTCGGGTACACGGGCGGCTCGAGGCCGGACCCGAGCTACGAACAGGTCTGCACGGGAACGACCGGCCACGCCGAGGCCGTCCGGGTCGTCTACGACCCTTCCCGCATCACCTATCGCGAGCTCCTCGACCGGTTCTTCGCGGTCCACGACCCGACCACGAAGAACCGGCAGGGCCCGGACATCGGCGAGCAGTACCGGTCCGCGATCTTCTACCATACTCCCGAGCAGGAGCGCGAGGCGCGGAGCCTGATCGGCGAACTCGACCGTTCGGGCCGGTTTCGCCGCCCCATCGCGACCGAGCTCGTCCCGGCCGGTCCCTTCTACCGGGCCGAGGAGTATCACCAGCAGTACGCCCGCAAGCACGGCAGGGGCGGCTGTCGGCTCTGAGCGGTGTGCCATCAGAAGGATAATGAGGATGCCGGGAGCAGATCATGTCAGCCATGGAGCAGTACTATACGATCGGAGAACTGGCCCGGGTCATGCACACGGACGAGTCCTCGGTCCGGCTCCTGATCTCGAGCGGCATCCTGAAGGTCGAGCGCTGCGGCTCCGGCTACCTCGTTGAGACCGACGAGTTCTCGCGCTTCGGCATCCTCTCATCGCGAAAGCGGCCGACTCACCGGTGAGACCCCGGCACTCTCGTCTCGAGCCAGGTAGATGGGGTGTTGCTGGTGGTCCGTTCCTCGCGTGGTGTGCCAGCCGGGTCCGAAACCGGCCCCCTCGCTGGTTCTGACGTTCGATCCGCCGCCCCAGGAGCCGGTTTTCACGGGACCTCCGACCCTGCAACCCGGGACGCGGTGAGGGTTACCGGGTCGTCCGGGGCGGGTTCCGGCCTGCTGCCGGGGCTCGCCCTCGAGTCCGGGCGCGATCCGGTCGTGCTCGTCCTCGGATCCTTTCCGAGCGCGATCGCGAGGCGCGACCAGGCGTACTACGCGAACCCGCAGAACCAGTTCTGGAGGATCATGGAGCGGCTCTTCGGCATTCCGCGGACGCTGCCGTACCGGGACCGCGTCGCGGCCCTGAACGAGCGCGGGGTCGCGCTCTGGGACACGGTCGCCGCCTGCCGCCAGGCGGGGTCCATGGATCACACGATCCGCGACCCCGTGCTCACCGACGTCGCCGGCTGGCTCGCGGCCCACCCGTCCGTCGGGCTCGTCGCGGTCAACGGCCGCACGGCCGAACGGTTCCTGCACCGCGCCCTCCGCGGGCGCACCGTCGGGCCGCACGTCCGGGTAGCAGGCCTTCCGTCCACGAGCCCGGCGAACGCCGGCACGACCTTCGACGAGAAACTGCAACTCTGGAGCGTGGTCCGCGACCACGCCCGCGTCACTCGATCGTCACGATCCTGAGGGAGTTCGTGGAGCCGACCGGCCCGGGCGCGACGCCCTCGGTCAGGATCACCAGGTCTCCCGGTACGGCCAGCCCCAGGGACCGGACCGCGTCGAAGATCAGGTCGTGCCAGTCCTCGCGCTCGGTCTCGATCAGGAACGGGCAGCAGCCGTACGTGAACGTCAGGAAACGCTGTACCGCGGGGTCCCGGGTGAACGCGAGGATCCAGCGCTCGGGCCGGAACCGGGAGATCCGGCGCGGCGTCCGGCCCGTGTGCGTCGGCGTCAGGATGTAGCGGGGCTGGAGGGCGCGCACGGCATCGATCACGTTGAGCGAGACAACGTCCTCGACCGCGATCTCCTCCCGGCCGTAACTCTCCCGGATACGGTCCTCGAGCCGGTGACCGCACCCGAGCGTCCGTCGCTCGGCCTCGATCTCGAGCGCGATCCGGGACATCATGGCCACGCTCTCGACGGGGTGCGAGCCGCTCGCGGTCTCGGCCGAGAGCATCACCGCGTCGGTCCCGTCCAGGATCGCGTTCGCCACGTCGGTCACCTCCGCCCGCGTCGGGAGCAGGCTCTCGGTCATGGACTCGAGCATCTGGGTTGCCGTGATGACCGGGAGGCCCACCTCGTTCGCGGCGTTGATGATCCGTTTCTGCACCACGGGGACCAGCTCGATCGGGATCTGGACGCCGAGGTCGCCCCGGGCGATCATGACGCCGTCCGCGGCGGCCAGGAGCTCGTCGATATGGTCGACCGCGGCCCGCCGCTCGATCTTGGCGATCACGGTGATCTCGTGGCCGAGCGATGCCGCGTGCTCGCGGGCGGTACGGATCGCCTCCGCGCGCTCGATGAACGAGATCGTGAAGGTGTGGACGCCGAGGGCCAGGCCGACCTCGATCAGCTCGAGGTCGCGGCAGGTCACCGCGTCCACGGGGAGGACGCTGTCGAGGACGTTCAGGCCCTTTCGCGACGTGAGCGTGCCCCCGATCAGGACCTCTGCCCGGATCTCGTCGCCGCCGGCCTCGAGGACCCGGAGCTGGACGAGCCCGTCGTTGATGTAGAGCAGGTTCTCGGGCCCCAGGAGGGTGGGGAGGGGGGGATAGTCGACCGGGATCTTCGCCGGGTCGGCCGGGCAGGGGTCCGTGGTCAGCACGACCTCGTCCCCCCTTTCGATCTCGACCGGCTCGGCGACGAGCGTGCCGAGCCGGATCTTCGGGCCGGGCAGGTCGATCAGGATCCCGATCACGCGGTTCTCGGCCGCTGCCGCGCGCCGCACGCGCCCGACCTGACGGGCGTGCTCCTCGAGGGTGCCGTGCGAGAAGTTGAGCCGGGCCACGCTCATCCCGGCCTGTATCATTCGCCGGATCGTCGCCTCGTCCGACGACGACGGGCCGAGGGTACAGACGATCTTGGTCTTCTGCCGCTGGAGTGTCACCGGTCGTTCCGTCCCACTGGGGAGGAGGGCGGAGATAAACCTTCCTCGTGTCGCAACGCTTATCGACCGGCCTGGAGAATACTGCTGGTGCGCACCGGGGTAACGGGAGAAGGGACCGGGGCCTTTCGCGCCCTCTTCCTCGCGGTCTTCGCGGCCATGCTCGGCCTCGGGATCGTGATCCCCCTGCTCCCGCACTACGCCGAGACCCTCGGGGCGACCGGTCTCGAGATCGGGGCGATCTTCTCCGGCTTCTCGGTCTCGCGCGCCCTGCTCATGCCGCTCTTCGGTCGGCTCTCGGACCGGCGGGGCCGGAAGTGGTTCATCGTCACGGGGCTCGCCCTGTACACGATCCTCTCCCTCGCCTACCTGGTCGCGGAGTCGGTGGGCGGCCTGATCCTGGTCCGGGTGATCCACGGCATGGCCTCGGCCATGGTGATCCCGATCGCGATGGCCTACGTCGCCGACCTCTCGGCCGTCGGCTCGGAGGGACGACAGATGGGCACGTTCTCGATATCGCTCTACCTCGGCATGGGGATCGGGCCGCTCCTGGGGGGTGTCATCAGCGCGGCGGCCGGGATGGCCGCCGTCTTCCTCTCCATGACCGCGTTCTCGCTCCTCTCGGTCCTGGTCTGCCTCGCCTTCGTCCCCGAATCCGCCCCGAGCCCCCGGCCGGCGACGTCCAGCCGGGGGGTCCTGGGGAACAGCGCCCTGCGCGCCGCCGTCTTCTTCCAGCTGATCAACGCGTTCGCGAACGGTACCTTCATGGTCTTCGTCCCCCTGATCGCCTCGCTCGCGTTCGGTCTCTCCACGGCCGAGACCGGGCTCGTGATCTCCGTCTCCTCGCTCTCGACCTCGGTCCTCCAGCGGTGGTCGGGAGGGCTCGCGGACCGGTACGACAAGACGGCCCTGATCGTGGCGGGCACGGCCCTGATCGCGGCCACGCTCTTCGTCATCCCGTCCCTCTCGGGCTTTTCCGCGCTCCTCCTCGCGGCCCTCGCCATCGGGGTCGGCGGGGGCGTCTCGCTCCCGGCCGTCACCGCGATCGTCACCATCGCCGGGCGCACGGTCGGCCAGGGGGCGGCCATGGGCGCCTCGAACACGGCCATGGGCGTGGGCATGATCGTCTCCCCCCTCCTATCGGGCGTGGTCATGGACCTGTACGGCATCACGGACGTCTTCTACCTCTCGGGGGTCATCTGCGCCCTCGCGCTCCCGCTCTTCGTCGTCCTCGCCCGGAAAGGGCTCCGGGAGGCGGCGCCCGCCTGACCCCGCGGCGCGTCGCGTCAGGTCATGCCGTCCGGGCCGCCCATGACCTGCTCCCCGTCGTGCCCGAACGCGATCGCGAGCCGCCCGTCCCGCACGGCCTCCGAGACCTGGGCGTAGACCGCGTCCTTGACCGCGAGCGGGTCGGTCCCGTCGCGGACGGAGAAGGTCATGACGAAGATCGGCCCGAACCTGCCGAGCTCGCCGATCCGGACCGATGCCTCGCCGAGTCCCCAGTCGGCGGGGGCCGCGGAGACGGCCGCTCCCGCGAGATCGTGGAGCACGGCACGGCTCTGCTCGACGGGAACGGCGTAGTCGACGGTCACGGGGACGGGCACGAAGACCTGTGCCGCGCCCGCCGAGTAGTTGACCACGATGTTCGTGGTGATCCGCGAGTTCGGCACGGTGGCCACGAGCCCGTCGAGCGTCCGGATCCGCGTCGAGCGGAGGCCGACCCGCATCACGGTCCCGACGTAGGGGTCGATCCTGACCTTGTCGCCCACGCCCAGCGGCCGGTCGAGGAGGATGATCACGCCCCCGAAGAGGTTCGACAGCAGGTCCTGCGTCGCGAGCGCGAGCGCGATCCCCGCGATCCCCGCGCCGGCGAGGAGCGGGGTGATCGAGACATCGAGATAGTTCAGGATGTAGAGGGCCGCCATGAACCAGATCAGGTACCGCACCCCGGTCCCGACAAGGTCGGCCATGCGGGTATCGCCGTCGCCCTCGGGGGAGGGGATCAGCTGCCGGCCGAACGCCCCGGCGAGGCGAGAGAAGAAGTTGGCGGCGCCCCAGGCGACGAGGACGATCGCGACCGCGATCGGGTACCGGGGATCTCCGAGCTCCGGATAGAAAAGGCCGAGCCCGAGCGCGTCGCGAAGGGCGATGAAGATCGATGCCGCGACGATCCCGATCGAGAGCGGCCACTTGGCGGCGACAAGGGCGGTCGCCACGATGCGCAGCCCCGTGCGCGGCGATCCCTCTACCCGCTCCTCGAACCGTGCAAGTGCGGCGAAGACGGCGACGCCGGTGGCCACGCCCACGAGCACGATGCCCGTCGCGAGCACGAGGCCGGCGATCATGTCCCCGTTCGGGGAGAGCGGTGCGGCGAGCATCGGATACTACACCTTATGGTCCTGTGCGCTAAAAAATTACGAGCACATGGCAGTCCTGAGAGAGGTGACGCAGGCGCTCGACGAGGCGGTCGCCGCCGCCGGCAGAGACCTGAACTTCATGCACATCTGCGGCACCCACGAGGCCGCGATCGCTCGCAACGGCCTCCGGTCCGTGCTCCCGGCCGGCCTCAGGATCGTGATGGGCCCGGGCTGCCCGGTCTGCATCACGCCGCAGGGCGAGATCGACGCGGCGATCGAGCTCGCCCGGCAGGGCGTCGTCATCGCGACCTACGGCGACCTCCTCCGGGTGCCCGGAACCGACGGGTCCCTCGAGTCCTGCGGGGGCGACATCCGCGTGGTCCAGGGCGTGCACAAGGCGGTCGAGATCGCCGAGCGGACCGACCGGGAGGTCGTCTTCGTCTCGGTCGGGTTCGAGACCACGGCCCCGACGGTCGCCGCTTCGCTCGCGGCCGGGGCGCCCGAGAACTTCTCGATCCTCTGCTACCACCGACTCGTCCCGCCCGCGATGGCGTGGCTGCTCGAGCAGGGGGAGGCGGCCCTCGACGGTTTCCTCCTCCCCGGGCACGTCTGCCTCGTCGCCGGCTACCGCGAGTACGAGCAGTTCCCGGTCCCGCAGGTGGTCGCGGGGTTCGATCCCGACGAGGTCCTGCTCGGCCTGCTCATGCTCACCCGGCAGGTCGTCGAGGGCCGCGCCGTCGTGGAGAACGCCTACCCCCGCGCCGTCACGCGCGATGGCAACCCCAAGGCCCGCGCGCTGCTCGCGGAGGTCTTCGAACCGGCGGACGTGGAGTGGCGCGGGTTCCCGGTCATTCCCCGGTCGGGGCTCCGTCTCCGCGCGCCGTACCGACAGTACGACGCGCAGGAGCGGTTCGGCGTCAGGATCGTCCCGACGCCGAAGGCGACCGCCTGCATCTGCGACCGCGTCCTGAGGGGGCTCGCCTCTCCCGACGACTGCCGCCTCTTCTCCCGCACGTGCACGCCCCGAACGCCCGTCGGGCCCTGCATGGTCAGCCACGAGGG
>DAEF01000181.1:24967-27342 GCA_002495225.1 Methanoregulaceae archaeon UBA288
CTAGAAGCCTCCGGAGCTTTTGACCTGGGTTCGAGTCCCAGCCGGGGCGTCCGTCTCACTTTTTATCCGTTCTTCGTCCTGCGGTCACTCGATTTCATCAGACGAACGTATTGTCGTTATTTCGTAATTTAACCCGCTAAATCCGGCAATTCACCTAAATTGAATCTTTACCAATGATATGAAAGAGCAAAGTTTAAATGGCGGTTTGGATAACTGTACATCATCACAGACCGTATCAATCTCGGAACTGCGAAACCCCCCCGCCGTTTCCAGGCTGACGGGGGATCCTCGTTCTGCAGCATGATTTTGGGTGGATCGATGAGACGAACCAGATACACACACGGATTCATGGCCTGTGCCATGCTGTTCGTCGTCGTCCTCGCCGTGGCAGCGACCCCGGCAGCTGCGACAGACGTGACGTACAGCGGGCAGAAGATCGTGATCAGCCAGCCCGGGACATACGTCCTGAAGAATGACATTACGAACAGCAACCAGTTGATCTGCATCGAGATCCAGGCTTCTAACGTCGTCTTCGACGGCGCCGGGCACCTGATCGACGGTGTCGACGCCGAGAACTCGGCCGGCATCTACGTCCACGGCCCCTCCACGGCCGTCTCGAACGTTGTTATCAAGAACGTCCGGATGCAGGACTGGTACTACGGTATCTACCTCCACGAGACCAAGAGTTCGCGGATCGAGGCCTCCACGCTCTCGAGCAACGGGTTCACCGGCGCCGTGGTCTACAAGAACGCGGTCGGGAACACGATCACGGGCTGCACGGTCACCGGCAACGGCTACGGCCTGGTCTTCTCGGACGGTGCGGCCAACGGCGTGGTCTCGAACAACGCGATCCGCCAGAACGAGCGCGGGCTGTACGCGTACCTCTCGGACGGTTTCTCCGTCACCGGGAACGTGATCGAGCAGAACATCAACAACGGTATTCAGCTCCACACCTCGGGCGGCGGCTCGATCTACAACAACAACCTGAACAACAACCTCAACGTCATCTTCATCGGCGAGCCCTTCAAGGCGAACACCTGGTCGGTGACGCCGGGCGCCGAGTGGAATCCCACGAACATCATCGGCGGCCCTAGGGTCGGCGGCAACTACTGGGCGCGGCCCGACAACACCGGGTTCTCGCAGACGAGCCCCGATGCGAACGGCGACGGGTTCATCGACAGCCCGCTGACGATCGCCGAGGGGAACATCGACAACTACCCGCTCGCGAAGTATTCCGGCGTTACACCTTCACCGACGCCCACTCCGATCGTCACCGTGACGCCGACGCCCACCCCCGGCGTGCAGTCTCCGTACAGGGCCGTCACCCTGCCTGGACGGCTCGAGGCCGAGAACTACGACACGGGCGGCGAGGGCGTCGCGTACCACGACGTCGAGCCCGAGAACCTCGGCAAGGCCTACCGGACGACCGAGGGTGTCGACGTCGAGACTGCGGGCGGCATCACGAACATCGGGTACATCCGGGCCGGCGAATGGACCGAGTACACGGTGAACGTCCCGACGGCGGGAACCTATCCGGCCACCTTCCGGGTCGCCAGCTGGGGCGACGGCCGGAAGATCGACGTCTCGGTCGACGGCACCCCGAAGGCGATCGTCGCCGTCCCGAACACCGGGACCTACACGGCCTTCAAGAGCGTCACCGTGCCGCTCGCGCTCGATGCGGGTGCGCAGACCATCCGGCTGACCTTCAACACGGACAAGCAGAACATCGACTACATCGACTTCGGCGCGATCACGACAACGATCACGCAGACGCCCACGGTCACGGTCCCCGTGACCGTGACCCAGCAGCCAGGCGGCCAGACCGCGTACAACGGCCCGCACGTGCTGCCGGGGACGGTCCAGGCCGAGGACTTCGACTATGGCGGCCAGAACGTCGCGTACTGGGACAGCACGGTCGAGAACAAGGCGAAGACCAACAACGCCGCCTACGCCGACCGCGGGAACGAGTACGTTGACGCCGAGACCGTCGGCAGCGTCTCGAACCTGGCCTGGGTCACCAACGGCGAGTGGACCGAGTACACGGTCGAGGTCAGCGCGGCGGGAAGCTACACCGCGACCTTCCGCGTCGGCGCGTGGGCCAACGGCCGCACAATCTCGCTGACCGTCGACGGCGCGCCGGGATGCACGATCTCCGTGCCGAACACGGGCAGCTACACCGCCTACCAGGAGGTCACGGCGCCGCTGTCGCTCCCGGCCGGCACGCACGTGATCCGGCTGACCTTCGGGGGGGGCGACGGCATGAACGTCGACTGGTTCAAAGTCGCTGACGGCACGGTCGTCGAGGAACCGACCGTCACGCAGACGCCCGTGGTGACTCCGACGCCGATCGCGAACGGCGACCAGGCTCCGTACAA